>DYFX01000022.1:12309-16119 GCA_020724945.1 Candidatus Paceibacter sp. | reverse complement strand
AGGCGAACTCCGCCGCGTCAACATGGCGCAGATCAAGCCCCTCAAGGAGATCGGCTCCTACCGCGGCACCCGCCACGCCAAGAACCTCCCGATGCGCGGCCAGCGCACCAAGACCAACTCGCGCACCACGCGCGGCAATGTCCGCAAGACGATGGGCTCCGGCCGCGTCAAGGCGGGCCTCAAGACCTAACTCACTGGATGTAAACCTCTATGGAAGAGAACACCATCACCGCTCCGGTCGAGACGGCCGTCGAGACGGAAGAAGGGAAGAAGTCCAAGGCCGCTCCGCGCAAGAAGACCAAGAAGAGCGTCCGCCAGGTCTCCCATGGCCGTTGCTATGTGCAGGCCACCTATAACAACACCATCGTCACGCTCACCGACCCGAACGGCAATGTCCTCGCCTGGTCGTCCGCCGGCAAGGTCGGTTTCAGCGGTCCGAAGAAGTCCACGCCGTACGCCGCCTCGATGATCATCAAGGATGTCTGCGAGAAGGTGAAGGACACCGGGCTCAAGGATGTCAATGTCTTCGTGAAGGGCATCGGGAGCGGCCGCGAGTCGGCCGTCCGCGCCCTGAACGCCAACGGCATCAATGTGCTCACCATCAAGGATGTCACGCCGATCCCGCACAACGGCTGCCGTCCGCCGAAGCCGCGCCGCGTCTAACCCTCCACTATGGCCCGCAATACCGAACCCAAATGCAAGCAGTGCCGTCGTGAAGGGGAGAAGCTCTACCTGAAGGGCGAGAAGTGCCTCGGCCCCAAGTGCCCGGTCACGCGCCGCGCCTTCCCTCCCGGCCAGCACGGCCCGACCTCCCGCGCCAAGATCACGCCGTTCGGCGTCCAGCTGCGCGAGAAGCAGAAGGCCAAGCGCATCTACGGCATGATGGAGCGCCAGTTCGAAGGCTACTTCACCAAGGCGGCCTCCCGCCGCGGCGACACCGGCGTCTTCCTGAAGCAATTCCTGGAAATGCGCCTCGACAACTCGGCCTACCGCTTCGGCTTCGCCAAGAGCCGCGCCCAGGCCCGCCAGCTCACCACCCACGGCATGTTCCAGGTGAACGGCAAGGATGTGAACATCCCGTCCTACCAGCTGCGCGCCGGCGACCTCGTCACCGTCAAGGCTTCCAAGATGAAGAAGGGCGCGTTCAAGGAGCTCTCCGAGCGCCTCGCGAAGCATCAGACGCCCGCCTGGCTCACGATGGATGTCCCGAGCATGACCGGCAAGGTCATCAACAAGCCGACGGCCGAGGAGCTCGACAAGAGCTTCGACGCCAAGCTGATCGTCGAATTCTACTCTCGCTAAATCTTGGCCCGTCCCGTCGCCGCGCGGCGATTGCTGAACTGTCGCGCCGCGTGCCGCTGGACCCCAAACCCCTATGGAAGACATCCTTCTTCCGTCGAAGATCGAAATCGTTCCCGGTGAGCGCGACAACGAGTCCGTGCTGGTCATGGAGCCGTTCTTCCACGGCTACGGCCACACCGTGGGCAACGCCCTCCGCCGCGTGCTCTTGAGCTCCCTCGAAGGCGCCGCGGTGACCGCCGTGAAGATCAAGGGCGGTTCGCATGAGTTCCAGGCCCTCCCGAACGTCAAGGAAGACGTGCTGGAGATCATCCTGAACCTCAAGCAGCTCCGCCTCAAGGTCTACTCCGACGAACCGGTCAAGCTGACCTTGCACGCCAAGGGCGACAAGAAGGTCACCGGGAAGGACATCGCGCCGAACTCCGATGTCGAGGTGGCCAACCCGAACCTCCACATCGCCACGCTCACCGACAAGTCCGCCGAACTCGAGATGGAGATCACCGTGGCCAAGGGCCGCGGCTATGTCCCGACCGAGGAGCGCGGCAAGGACCGCGGCGAGCTCGGCACGATCGCCGTCGACGCCCTCTACAGCCCCATCCGTTCGGTGGGCTACCGCGTCGAGGATGTCCGCGTCGGACAGATCACGAACTACGACAAGCTCACCCTCACGATCGAGACCGACGGCACGGTGGAAGCCGACGAGGCCATCCGCCAGTCCGCCAAGATCCTGATCGACCACTTCGCCCTTCTCGCCGGCGTCGGCGCCGAAGCTCCGGCCAAGGCGGAAGCCAAGGAGGAGTCGGAAGAGGAAGAGGAAACGGAGGAATCCGAAGAAGGTTCCGAAGAGGGGGAAGAGAAGCCTAAGAAGAAGAAGGCTTCCAAGAAGAAATAACTATGCGCCACCGCGTCAAAAAAGCCATCCTGGGCCGCACCAAAGGACCGCGCGAAGCGCTGCTCCAGAATTTGGCGACCTCCATCATCCTCTACGAGAAGGTGAAGACGACCAAGGCCAAGGCCAAGTTCGTCCGCTCCCTGGTGGAGAAGGCGATCACGGTGGGCCGCACCTCCTCGTTGAACTCCCGCCGCCAGCTCCACAAGATGCTCATGGTGGACAACGCCGTGAAGAAGATCGTCACGGAGCTGGGTCCGAAGTACAAGGAACGCAAGGGCGGCTATACCCGCATCGTCCCGCTCGCGCGCCGCGAAGGCGACGCCGCCGAGATGGTGCAGATTGAACTCGTCTGATATGCCGCACGCACCCATCAACCGCAAAGTCGTCGAGATCGACGCGACCGGCAAGGTCGTCGGCCGCCTGGCCTCGGAGATCGCCCGCCTCCTCATGGGCAAGCACAAGGCGACCTACGCCCCGAATGTCGACGGCGGAGACCTCGTCCGCGTCAAGAACGCCTCGAAGATCGTCTTCACCGGCAACAAGCTCGAGCAGAAGCACTACTTCAACTACTCGGGATACCCGGGCGGCATGAAGGCTCGCCGCGCCAAGGATGTCATGGACAAGAACCCGACGCGTATCCTCAAGTCGGCCGTCGACCGGATGCTCCCGAAGAATACCCTCCGCGCGCGCCGCCTCAAGCGCCTGACGGTCGTGAAGTAAGCCTATGACGACCAAGAAAGAAACCACCAAGAAGCCCGCGGCCAAGAAGGCCAAGGCCGCCGAGGAGAAGCCGAAGAAGGCCGTCCACGAGGCCACCGGCGAGTACCACTACGCCCTCGGCCGCCGCAAGAGCGGCACCGCCCAGGTGCGCGTCTACCTGAAGGGCTCCGGCAAGATCGTCGTCAACGGCAAGCCGATGACGGAATACTTCCCGGTCGAGGACCTGCAGGACGCCATCCTGGTCCCGATGAAGGCCGCCGGCATCAGCGAGACGGCCGATGTGGTCGTCCAGGCCAAGGGCGGAGGCATCCGCGGACAGGCCGACGCCGTGAAGCTCGGCATCGCCCGCGCCCTCCTCGTCCACAACCCCGACCTCCGCGCCACCCTGAAACCCCTCGGCGTCCTCACCCGCGACCCCCGCGAGAAGGAACGCAAGAAGTACGGCTTCAAGAAGGCCCGCAAGTCGCCCCAGTGGGCAAAGCGCTAAGCGCGACGAAAGACCTGCCATTTTGTCGGCAGGTCTTTTGGCATGCGAAAAACCTCACGGGCGGGCCGTGAGGGAGCGGGGAGGGAAGATGGCGTCGGCCGCGTCGAGGAGCGTGCCGTAGCGGGCCTGTTCGAGCTTGAGCCAAGCGGCATGCTTCAGGCCTTCGGGCGTGATGTGGTTGCGGCTGGTCGTCAGCTGGACGCGGCCCTTGCCGGCGAGCCGCTGCAGATCCGCTTCGAGCGCGGCGCGCAGCCTGGCGCGCAGGTCCGGGCCGCTTGCCAGGCCGTAGACGCAGCGGCGCGCGCGGACCGTGAAGACGAGGTAGGCGTCGACCAGCTTGTCGGAGTCGACGATCGGCCAGCCGTTCGCGTGCAGATGGAACAGGACGGTCTCGAGCATCTGCTCGGTGGTC
>DYFX01000022.1:2815-12209 GCA_020724945.1 Candidatus Paceibacter sp. | reverse complement strand
GCGGTCAAGCGACCGGCTCGCCGAGGATCTGGGTGTAGACCGGTTTCGGGGCGTCCTTCGGATGGTGGAATCGGCGGATCCAGGTCGGCTCGACGCAGACGACGGCATAATCGCGCGTCGGGAATGTCTTGAAGGGATAGTGCGCCGTCAGTTCGGAGAGTCCCGCGGTCAGCACCTCGTCGACATTTTTCCTCAAGATGGCCTTGAGGAGCGACGCCCAGAGTTTCACATCCTTCACGACGAAGGCCTTGCCGACGATCTGGAAGTTATCGACGCGCTTCTCGTCGAAGCCGATGTTGAGCGCCACATCGCGGCGGTCGATGATATCGCGGAACTTCTCGGTCTGGCGCTGGGTGACGAAGTAGAAACGGAATTCGTCGTCGATCGTGAGGTTCACGACGGCCGATCGCGGGTGGCCGTCCTCGGCCGCATGCGAGAGCACGCCGATGCGCCGGTCGCGCAGCGATGCCAGGGCGGCCGTCGCGTCGGGCGTCGTCTGCCAGGCGGATCGTTTCTTCTTCGGCATAGGGTTGAAAATAAGGTCGCTTCAGGCTAAGATTAGCACGATATGCCCGGCGTGGCCACGAACATCTTCCACCTCCTGACCTCGTCGGTCCTGCAGAAGGCCATCGCCTTCGTGTACTTCGCGCTCATCGCGCGGTGGGCCGGCGTCGAGGACACGGGCTCGTACTTCTTCGCGCTCTCGTGGACCCTGATGTTCACGACCATCACGGACATGGGCCTTACGCCCGTGCTGATCCGCGAGGCGGCCAAGGACAGGGCGCGGACGGAGAAGTACCTGAACCAGACGCTCGCGCTGAAGCTGCCGCTCACGGCCGTCGCGGTTCTCGCCGCCGTCCTCGGCGCGTGGCTCTTCGACATCTCGGCGGAGACGCGAGTGCTGGTCGCCTTGGCGGCCGTCGTCATCTCGCTCGACGCCGTCTCGCTCACCTTCTACGGCACGCTCCGCGCGCACCAGGTGCTGAAGTACGAAGGCCTCGGGCTCGTCGTCGGCCAGACCGTCACGATGCTCATCGGTCTCGCGTCGCTCAAGCTCGGGGCGCCGCTCGGCGTCCTGGTGGTCGCGCTCATCGCCGGCAGCCTCTGGAACGCCTGCGCGTCGGCCTGGATCGTGCGGAAGCGCCTCGGCATCCGTGTCAGGCTCTCGTGGGACTGGAGCTTCGCCAAGTCGCTCCTGCGCACGGCGTTCCCGTTCGCGCTGGCGGGCGCCTTCGTGAAGATCTACACCAACGCCGACGCCGTGATGCTCACGCACTTCAAGGGCGAGGCCGCCGCCGGACTCTACGCCGTGCCGTACAAGCTGACCTTCGCCTTCCAGTTCGTGCCGATGGCCTTCACGGCCGCCTTCTATCCGGCCATGAGCCGAGCCTTCGCCGCCGACAAGCGCGAGCTCGGGATGCTGCTCTACCGCGCGTTGTGGGCGCTCATGCTCATCGCCGCGCCGATCGCGGCCGGCATCGCCAGCCTCGCGCCGGAACTCGTGCATTTCGTCTACGGCAAGGATTACCTGCCGTCCGTCCTGGCGGTCCAGCTCCTCATCCTCTCGCTCGTCCCCATCTTCCTCGATTTCCCGATCGGTTCGCTGCTGAACGCCTCCGACCGGCAGATGACGCAGACCAAGCTCATGGGCATGGCGACGATCGTCTCGGTGGCGCTGAACCTCCTGCTCATCCCGTCCTACGGCGTGATGGGCGTCGTCGTCGCGTCGATCGTGAGCCACGCTGCGCTCGTGGTCGGCGGCTTCATCGTCATCGCGAAGTTCCTCCCGTGGCCCGCCGGGAAATTCCTCGGGGTGTGTCTCCGCACGGCGCTCGCCGCCGGCATCATGGCCGCCGGCGTCGTCGCCCTGAAGGCGCATGTGCCGTTCCCGGTCGCCATCCTCGCGGGCGTCCTGCTCTATCCCGCCGCCGCGTTCGCGCTCCGCGCCGTGTCGGTCGCGGACCTCAAGGAACTCCTCTCGAGCGTGCGGAAGCCTTCGCCGCTCACGCCTGTCGTCGCCCCGGACGCATGAGGACGCTGCTCGCCACCTACGAATACCCGCCGGACCTCGGCGGCGTCGCCGCGTATCTCGGCGGCCTTTTCGCGTCCATCGGGGACATCCGCGTCGCGCGCTTCCGCCTGCCGGCGTTCCCGCTCGGCTGGCTCGCGCATCTGCCGAAGCTGTTCCTGGCCGCGCGCGACGCCGACCTCGTCTTCGTCTCGCATGTCCTCCCGCTCGGCACGGCCGCCATGCTCCTCGGTAAGCCGTATGTCGTCATCGTGCACGGTCTGGATCTCCGCAGCGCCGCCGCGCATCCGCGCAAACGGCGTTTGGCCGGACGCGTGCTGAAGGGCGCGAAGCTCGTCGTGGCCAACAGCAAGGCGACCGCCCGGGAATTGGAAGCCTTCGGGATGGATCCGGACTCCGCGCTCGTGCTGACGCCCGCCGTCGACGCCGGACTCGCGGCGGAAGCCTCGGCCCCCGCTTCCGACGGGAAGAAGGTCGTTCTCGCGGTCGGACGCCTCGTCCCGCGCAAAGGGTTCGACCGCCTGATCCGGCTCCTTCCGGAGCTCCGTGCGGCCTGCGGCGATGTCGCGCTCGTCATCGCCGGCGCCGGGCCGGAAGAGGGGAGGCTCCGCAAGGAGGCCGTTTTGAGCGGCGTCGCCGCGCATGTGGAGTTCGTCATCGCCCCCGATCGCTCCGCCCTCGCCGCGCTCTACCGCTCCGCGCATGTCTTCGCCCTGCCCGCGCGCGCCTCGAAGGACGATCTCGAAGGCTTCGGCATCGTCCTGCTCGAAGCGGCGCTCTTCGGGCTCCCCGTCGTCGCCTCGCGCGTCGGCGGCATCCCCGAAGCGGTCGCGGAAGGGGAGACGGGTCTGCTCGCGGATCCGGATGCGGAAAGCGAGCTGTTCGAAGCCTTGAAACGCCTGCTTTCCGACCCCGAGGCCGCTCGCCGCATGGGCGAGGCGGGACGCGCCCGCGTCCTCCGCGATTTCCGGTGGGAAGACCGCGCCCGCATGCTGATGGCACGCCTCGCATGAAACGCATCTCCGTCATCATCCCGTGCTACAACCACGCCGCCACCATCGGCAGGACGCTGGAGGCGCTTTTCGCGCAGACCTATCCCGATGTCGAAATCGTCGTGGTGGATGACGGATCGACGGACGGCCTCGATCGCGCGCTCGCGCCGCATCAGGGGAAGTTCCGTCTGGTGCGTCAGGAAAACAGGGGAGGACCGTCGGCCAGGAACCGCGGCTTCCGCGAGAGCTCCGGCGATCTCGTGCTCTTCAGCGACGCCGACATCGTCTGGCGCAAGGATGCGCTCGCCAAGCTCGCGGCCGCGCTCGAGGCGCACCCTGAAGCGGCGTATGCCTACGCCTCGTTCCGCTTCGGCTGGAAGCTCTTCCGCCTCTGGCCGTTCGACGCCAAGCGCCTGAAGAAGCATAATTACATGCAGACGGGGTCGCTCATCCGCCGCGAACGCTTCCCGGGCTTCGACGAGTCGTTGAAGCGCTTCCAGGACTGGGACCTTTGGCTCACGATGCTGGAAAGGGGAGACGCCGGCGTCTGGGTGCCGGAGGTGCTCTGCCGCGTGCTCACCAAGCGCCGCAACATCTCGAGCTGGATGCCGAAGTTCGTCTACCGCATCCCTTGGAAGCGTCTCGGCTGGATGCCGAAGCGCATCCGCGCGTACGAGGCCGCAGCGGAGGTCGTCCGCAAGAAACACCATCTCGCATGAGCCGTCCCGCCGACATCAGCATCGTCACGGTCAATTGGAAGGTCGCCGATCTGGTCGGCGAGCTCTTGGGCTCCATCCACGCCAACAAGGAAGACCTGGCCGTCGAGGTCTATGTCGTCGACAACGCCTCCGGCGACCATATCGAGGAGGTCGTCGCGAAATTCCGCGCGCGTTCGGATGTGCCCGTCACGCTCGTGCGCAACGGGCGCAATCTCGGCTTCGCCAAGGCCAACAACCAGGCCATCCGGCGCTGCTCCGGCCGCTATGTCGCGCTCCTGAATCCCGATACGCGCCTCACCCGCGGCGCGCTGAAGCGCATGAAGGCGTGGATGGACGCGCGCCCCGATGTCGGCGTCGCCGGCCCGAAACTGCTCAATCCCGACGGCTCGCTCCAGGAATCCGTGCGGCGCTTCCCGCGCCTGCTCGACCAGGCGCTCATCCTGCTCAAGCTCCAGCATCTCTGGCCGTCGGCCCCGCCGTTCATGTCGTACCTCGCCAAGGACTTCGACTACGGCAAGGAGCAGGATGTCGATCAGCTGATGGGCGCCGCGCTCTTCGTGCGCCGCAAGGTCTTCGAGGGCATCGGCCTGCTCGACGAGCGCTTCTTCATCTGGTTCGAGGAGGTCGATTTCTGTAAACGCGCCCGTGAGGCCGGCTGGGGCGTCGTCTATGTCCCGTCGGTGCAGGTCATCCATCACGGCGGCGCCAGCTTCGCGCAGGCGATGACCTTCAGGAAACAGCGCTATTTCACGGCCAGCATGGCCAAATACTTCCGGAAGCATCGCGGCGGCTGGACGCTCATGATCCTGGCGCTGCCGATGCTGATCGGGCTCCTCGCGGCTTCGGCCCTCTCCCTATGGAAATCGGTACGCGCCAAGCGCTGACGGCCCGCCTTCCGATCACCGTCTTCCTGCTCTCGGCGGCGGCGGAATGCTTGTCGTTCCTCGGCTTCCTGGCGCCGGCGGTCGGCCACGCGGCGCTGGCGCTCCTCGCGATCCTGGCGCTCGCGATGGCCGTCACGGACCTTCGCTGGCTCTTCGCCCTGCTCATGGTCGAGATGGTCATCGGCACCCACGGACGACTGTTTTCGGCGGAGATGTTCGGGTTCTCGCTGTCGCTGCGGATGGTCCTCTTCGGCGTCCTCGCCCTCGGCTGGATCGTCCATGCCGCGCGGGGCTGTTCCCGCGTGATGCACTTCCGCCACGCGCATGTCTCGGCGCCGCTCCTGCTGCTGATCGCCGCCCTCACGCTCGCCGCCACGCGCGGTCTGGCCGAAGGCGCATCGTTCGGCGCGGTCTTCCACGACGCCAACGGCTACGCGTTCCTGCTCCTCATCCCCATCGGACTCGACCTCTTCGCCGGGCGCGAAGGCTTCGCCTGGCTGACGCGCGTCCTGACGGGCGCCGTCGCCTGGCTGGCCGCCAAGAGCCTGCTCGCGCTCTACCTCTTCACGCACGATTTCGGACCCATCCTGAAGGATATCTTCGACTGGCAGCGCGTCCTGCGCCTGGGAGAGATCACCGTCATGCCGGGCGGCGCCGTGCGCGTCTTCTCCGCCTCGGATGTCTTCCTCCTGCCCGCCGTCTTCATCGGCGCGATGCTGGCCTGGGAATACGGCAAGCGGAAGATCCTGCTCTGGACGGCGCTCGCCGCCGCCGCCTTCCTCGTGAGCCTCTCGCGGAGCTTCTGGCTCGGGGCGATCGTGGCCTCCGCCTTCATGCTGCCGGTCTTCGTGCGGATGGAGATCGTGCCGCTGCGGCGCATCGGCGGCTTCTTCGGCACGGTCCTCGTGACGCTCGCGCTCGCGGGCGGTTCCCTCGCGCTCACGGCGCTCTTCCCGTTCCCGGACCGCTCCGTCGGCGCCGGCGCCTGGAACGCCTACGGCGGCCGTCTCACGGACGCCTCCGATGCCGCCGTCTCGAGCCGCTGGAACCAGATACCGCCGCTGAAGGAGGGGATCGCGCGCGCGCCGATCCTCGGCTCCGGCTTCGGCGCGACCATCACCTACCGCTCCGACGATCCGCGCGTCATCGAGCTCAATCCGGGCGGCGTCGTCACGACCGGCGCCATCGAATGGCAGTATCTCGAGATCTGGCTGAAGACGGGACTGCTCGGCGTCATCGCGATCGTCTGGTTCTGGTGGCGCATCGGCCTTTTCTTCTGGAGGACGATCGGCACGGCGCGCGGCACCGACCGGCTGCTCGCGGCGGGCCTGATGCTCTCCTTCCTCGCCTTCATCGTCGCCAACATCTTCACGCCCTACATCAACCATCCGCTCGGCTGGGGCTTCCTCGCCCTCGTCATCATCGGCCTCCACGCCGCCCAGGAACAGGAACCGCCGGAGCATGCGGAACGGCCGAAACTGATGTAAGGCATGTCATCCCGAGCCGCGCAAACCAGCGCGGCGATAGGGATCCCTTTCAAAAAGCGATTCCTGCCGCTCGGCTGGCATGCCTCGCTCGGAATGACATGGCAAAACCGCCTCTACGCGAGAGGCGGTTTTCATTCGAGCGAGGCGCCCACGAGATCGGGATACCCGTTCAGGAAGCTCTTGGCGTCGATCGGGTTCTTGCCCTCGATCTGGATCTCCTCGAGCCGCAGCGAGCCTCGGCCGCAGTTCACGCCGACGGTGCCGTCGGCGAGCTTGCAGATGACGCCCGGGTGCCCTTCCGCGTCGCATCGGCTCGTGGGATGGAGCACGGAAGCCTTCCTGATCGCCAGCTTGATCGGCATGCCTTTGCGCGTCCATAGGGCATGCGCTTCCGGCCAGGGCTTCATCGCGCGGACGAACCGCTCGATCTCCTCCGCGCCTTTCTTCCAATCGATGCGTCCGTCCTCGCGCGCGAGGATCCGCGTGTAGGTCGCCTTGGCGTGGTCCTGCGGCGTCGGTACGAGGTGGCCTTCAAGGTAGAGCTTGAGCGTCGGTCCGATCATGTGCGCGCCGAGCTCGGAGAGCTTGCGCGACAGCGAGTCGGCGGTGTCCTCGTCGTCGATCGGAAGCTTCTCGATCGCCAGCGCCGGACCCTCGTCCATCTTCTCGTCCATCACCATCACGGTGACGCCCGTCTCCTTCTCGCCGGCCGCGATGGCGGCGCTCACGGGGCTCGCGCCGCGATAGGAGGGGAGGACGGAGCCGTGGATGTTCACGCCGCCGAACGGCGGGATCTCCAGGACGCGCTTGGGCAGGATCTTGCCGTAGGCGACGACGACGAAGGCGTCGACGCCGCGCTTCGCGAGGTGCGCGTACGCGTCCTCGCCGCGGATCGTTTCCGGCTGCCAGACCGGGATTCCGGCGGCCATGGCCGCGCGCTTCACGGGCGGCGCGGTCAGGACGCGCTTCCGGCCCACGGGCCTGTCCGGCTGGGTGACGACCTCGACGACCGAAAAATCCCCGTCGGCATGCAGCCGTTCGAGGATCGGGACGGCGAAGTCCGAGGTGCCGAAGAAGACGAGCTTGTAGGGTTTCCGTGACGCGGCGCTCACAGCTGGATGTTCACGATTTTCTTGGCGCGGTCGATGAAGAGCACGCCGTCGAGGTGGTCGAGCTCGTGCTGGAGCACGCGCGCGAAGAATCCGCTCGGCTCGAAGGCGATCTTCTTCCCTTCGCGGTCGAGCGCCTTGATCCTGAAACTGCGGTAGCGGCGCACCACGCCGTACTTGCCCGGCACCGACAGGCAGCCTTCCTCGCCGTCTTCCATGCGCCAAGATTTCCCGGTCACGACCGGGTTGATGACGACATGCGGCGTCTTGCCGTCGACCGCGATGAACACGCGGATGGGACGGCCCACCTGCGGCGCGGCGATGCCGACGCCGTCAGCCTTCCACATCGTCTCGATGAGATCGTCGAGCCACGATTGGAATTCCGGCGTCTTGAGGATCTTGGGGTCGACCTCTTCCGACCGCTGGCGGAGCTGCGGATTCGGGAGGGTGAGGATAGGCAACATCATGCGCTCAAGTTAGCCCAAAAAACCGCCGATGTCAAGCTGCTTGCCCTTCGGTTTCCCGCGAGGTTTCTTCGGACGCGCCGCCGGCCGCGCCTTGGTCTCGCGCTTCGAGGACCACAGGAAGAACTTGCGCGGGTTGGCGACATTCGCCTCGCCGGACTTGATCTCCGCGAAGAGCGTCCGCGCGGCCGGGACGCCCATGCGGAGGATCACCGCCAGGTAGAGCGCGAACTTCCGGCGCTCGCCGAAATGCGAACTGATGTCCGCCGCCAGCACATGCGCGTCGGAGTGCATATAGCGTTCCTTGCCGGTCTCGGGGGTCTCGAGTCCGGGGAGCTGGCCGCTTCCCGTCCGCGGCTTCCGCTTCGCCCCGTCCGTGGACTTCCGCCGGATGATGCCGCCGATGCCTTCCATAGGTCAGGCGAAACCGTAGTGGACGGTCATGAGGCCGATGCCGAAGGGGCTCTCATAGGAGAGGATCTCCGGTTCGGCCTTCATGCCGTCCAGGATCCCGGCGAGGATGGTGAGCGGCGGCAACCCGCACTGCGCGGCTTTGGACGCGAGCTCCGGCTCGAAGGTGATGAGCGCCGGACTCTTCTTCTCGCGGATGAGCGTCATGATCTTCTCGTCGAACTTCCGTCCGTACGGCGAGTAGCCGGCCGGCGCGGAGCGCGTCAGGCGGTGGGAGAGGTCGGCCGAGGCGATGACGGCCACGCGGCGGTCCGAATGCATCAGCACCTCCTGGACGGCCTGGCCGAACTCGAAATGCGTCTTGGCGGGCAGGAGCGAGGGGTAGACCGGCAGGACGGAATACTTCTTCAGGTGGCCGGCGAGATAGGTGAGCGGCACCACGACCCCGTAATCGAGCCCCGTCTCCGAGCGCAGCATGAACGGGATGTTCCGGTCCTCCAGATGCTCCTTGAGCGCGCTGATGACGCGCATGTCGGCGCGGCAATCCACCTTCACGTCGAAGACGCCGAAGTCCTTGAGGTCGCAGACATACTTCTCGTTGAGGTCGAGCGTGAAATGTTCCGCTTCGACGGGGCCGTGCGGCGAGATGACCAGGATGGTGTCCGGATGGGCGGCGTAGAGGTCGTGTTCGAGGCGGCCGAGCGCCGCGACGGTCTTCTTGAGCTTCTTCAGGTGCTCCTTGCCGATCGACGGTACGAGGACCGGCGAATGGGGGACCACGGCGGCGAAGACGATCGGCATATCAGAGCGACGCCACCTGCGCGCCCTCGGCCGCGGGGACGGCCGTCACGGGTTCGCCGAGCGGATGGATGTTCACGGCGTCGTCGGTCGTGTAGATGATGCGCTTCCAGCCGTAGCCGAGCTTCTCGAAGGCTTCGCCCGAGACGATCGGGCGGCGCAGGCCGTTGGAGACCACGAAGACGGCCTTGTTCGACCCGGGGCTCGTGATGAGCTCGCCGTCGCGGAATTTCACGGGCGGCGCGCTCGGGTACTTCGCGAGCGCTTCCGGCGAGATGGCGGAAATCTTCTTGTTCGGCCAGTTGACCTTCATGATCTCGGCCGAGACGATGGGGCGCTTCACGCCGTCCTCCACGAAGTAGACGCCACCGGTCTTGTTGTTCTGCAGGAGCGTACCGGTCGGGTAGGCGCTGGCGAGCGTGATCATGTCGCCCTCCGCGTACGGTTCGAGATCGGCCTCCTCGACCTCGTCGACTTCCTCGAGTGGACCAGCCGCATCGA
>DYFX01000022.1:0-2805 GCA_020724945.1 Candidatus Paceibacter sp. | reverse complement strand
ATGGGCCGCTTGCGGTCGCCGACGAGCAGGTAGATCGTGCCGCTCGGGACGCGCACCAGCGTGTAGTCGGAGAACTTGATGGCCGCGCCGTCCTCGAAGCCGGCGAGCACCGACGAGGGGACCGCGATGATGCGCGAAGGATCGACGCGCGTCCGGAGCGCGCCGTTGTTCGCGAAGCGGCGCTTCAGGCCCGCCTGGATCAGGTAGACCTCGCCGTCAGGGCCTTGGAGCGCCGAACCGTCGGGGTAGCCTTGCGAGAACCAGCCGCTCCAAAGCTTCACGAGGTTCTGGTTGCCGTGGATGTGCGGCGTGTAGGTGTAGAGCATCGCCGTCGCGATGTTGCCGGGGACGACGGTCTGGCCGCTGATCAGGATGGGGCGGCCCGGGAAGAAGCCGAAGGCGCGGCGGCTGCCGCACTTCTCGGTCGAGTCCTCGTAGAAGCACTGCACGAAGGCGGCCGCGTTCGCGATCTGCTTCGCGAAGCCGCGCGAAGGATGCTCGGTGGCGCAGGTCGAGCCGTCAGGACGCCCGTAGCCGGTCGCCCAGTCGATCTGGCACTGCGAGGGGTTCTTGGAGGTCACGAGGCTCTGCTCCTTCTGGATGAGCGCCAGGAGGTATTTCGGGTTGACGCCGAAGATGCGGCCGTACAGGTCGATGAGGTCGCCCGGCTTCTTCATCGAGCCGTCGATGAGGTCGTCGCGGAAGGTCATCTTGGCGAGCGCGCCGCCTTTCGATTCGAGGAACGCCTGCGAGAAGCCCGGCGGGACATCGACCGTCAGGAGTTCGTGGTCGGAGATGATGACATCCGCGTCGAACGCGCCGGCCGGAAGCGGCAGGAGGCTCGCGACGAGCGAAATCTGGAGGAAAACAAGAGAAAATCTCTTCATAGGCGCTCGTATCGTACCACGCGTCGGGAGCATTGACAATCGGGCGCGCATCGGCTACGGTCGGCGTGACGCGATGCGTCGAAGGGGGTCCGATGCCCGTTTCTCTCGCCCTGCTCATGGCCGTCATGGCCGCGCTCCTGACGCTTTCCGTCTGCGCCGTCCGGTGGCGCGCGAAGGACGATCGTCCGTCCGCGGAGCGTCCGCGGACCGAGGATGGGCTCGACGCGACGCCGGTCGAGGCCTCGCACGGCATCCCCGCCTATGCGCCGCCCGAAGGCTCGCTCCTCGCGGCCCAGCTCGAGGTCGGGCAGACCTTCTACATCCAGACGCGGAGCGCGAAGTACGCGCTCACGCTCCGAGACCCCGTCCTGGGGGAATACGAGGCGGTGCGCGTCGGGCTGAAGCGCGGCGGCGGAGCGGCGGAAGAGCGCTTCACGATGCTCTTCAAGGGCACCTTCGTCCCTGGGGAAGGCCTTCGCTTCGGCGCCTTCGTCCTCGGCGGCAACCTCTGCTACAAGAAAGTGCGCGACGGCGGCACGCTCGACATGAGCCCGTCGTCGCCCGTCATCCGCGTCTTCTTCTGCATCCCGGAGGACCGGCGGCAGGCTTCCTAGCCTGCTTTTTTCGTCCGCGCCCGCCCGGTTTCGCCGCTGACCGCGTTTGCGGTACAATGATGCCGCTATGGAAGCCTCCTTCGCCTCACGCCGGCCCCGCATCATCGGACTCATCCTCCTGAATCTCGTCTTGGCCGTCTCCGTCCACCTCGCGTGGTCCGCGCTCGCGCGGCCGGCCGGCGCCGCGGTCAAGACGGCCGCCGCGCCGGCGATCAGCGAGGAGGAGCGGCTCATCAGGACGGTCGCGAACGCGTCGCCGGGCGTCGTCTCGCTCGTCGTGCAGGATCGTTCCGCGCCGGGCGTCCTCCTCGAGATCGGGCAGGGGACAGGCTTCCTGATCGACGGCAGCGGCCTCATCGTCACCAACCGCCATGTCGCCCACGCGCGCGACGCGGCGCTCACCGCGTTCCTGGCGGACGGACGCTCGTTCCCGGCGCGCGTCATCGACATCGATCCCGTCAACGACCTCGCGCTCGTGAAGATCGACGCGGAGAAGCTGCCGTTCCTGCCGCTCGAAGCCGACGACAAGCCGCGCCTCGGACAGACGACGGTCGCGATCGGCAACGCGCTCGGCAAGTACGCCAACACCGTCACGAGCGGCATCCTTTCGGGCATCGGGCGCGACATCGAGGCCGCGAACCATGTCACGGGGAACTTCGAACGCCTCGAGGAGCTCCTGCAGACCGACGCCGCCATCAACAGCGGCAACTCGGGCGGTCCGTTGCTGAACCTCGACGGCAAGGTCATCGGCGTGAACACCGCGGTCGAGCACGGCGCGCAAGGGCTCGGATTCGCCATCCCGGTGTCGGAGGTGCGCAAGGTGGTGGCGTCGTACCGGCGCTACGGCGCCATCGCGCGCCCGCGGCTCGGCGTCCGGTATTTCACCATCACGCCGGAACTGACGATCGAGAAATCCCTCCCGTACGCCTACGGCGCCCTCATCGGCACCGACGAGCCTGGCGAGGTCGCCGTGCTCCCGAACGCTCCGGCCGCCTCCGCGGGACTCGCGGCGGGGGACATCATCCTCGAGATCAACGGCAAGAAGCTCGAAGGCAAGTGGACGCTCGCCAAGGCCATCCAGTCGCTCTCCGTCGGCGATGTCGCGCGCCTGAAGATCGCGCGCGGCGAGGCGGTCTTCGAAGTCCGAGCCACGCTCGACGCGCATCCTCCGTACGCGCCGTGACATGACGCACCTCGAGAGCCCCATCACGAAACGCATCGAGGCGCTGGAGCGGCGCTGGCGGGTCCCCATCCATGTCGCGGGGTGGTTCCTGATCCTCGGCCTCTTCACCGTCACGAGCCTG
>DYFX01000021.1 GCA_020724945.1 Candidatus Paceibacter sp. | reverse complement strand
AGGGGCGTTTGTTTTCGGCATGGGCGTCTGGGCAGCCTGCCGCTACGACCTCTTCATCGACCGCAGCGCCTCCGCCCCGGCATCCGCCGTCTTCGCCGCCACGATCGACCGCGCCTCGCCGGAATGGCCCGCCCTCGAGGCGAGACTGCCGGAAGGCGCCCGCCAAGCGCTTGCCGTCGCCGGGGACATCGAGACCCCGACCCTTTTCGCCGTCCGCGACGCCGGCGGCGGGCTGGCGTGGTCGACGGTCGAAGCCTTGAGTTCCGTGACGGAGCGGACGGGGTCAAAACGGATGCGCCTGGCGCCGAAAGGCACGGTCGCCGTCGGCACGGTCACGCTGGGCGGGCGCAAGGCCCCGTTCGAGGCGAGGCTGGGCGGAGGCTTCGTGCACGCCCGCGTCGGGACGCATTTCCGGGGACCGACCTTCCGTTCGAACCCCTTCACCGAAGGGCGCCGCTTGAAGGCCCCCATCCATCAGCAGGCCGCTTACATCGAAAAGCCAGAGGGGGCATCTTGGAAGACGGCTTCTTCGGTGCTTGGAGGCGCGCTCCAACGCTTCCAGCCGCTGGCGACCCTCTGGAACCTTCCAGGTCGCCTCGAGCTCGCCGTCAGCGCCTCGGAAACCCCCGTCTTGAGCCCCTTCGTGCTCTATTACCGCCCAGCCGTCGGCGGCAGTCTTGAGGGACCCGCCATCGAGGAGCACGCCAAATACCTGCTCGCCGAGGCGGAACCGGTCGGATTCAAAGTGATGCTCCCGGACGCCACTGGCATGACGGAGCTCCGCCGCGAACCCGATGCCGTGGCGACGACACGCAAGCCTGTCCATGGATTCGGAACCAGGGCCCAGTTGAGATTGCCGGGAAGCCTCGAAAAGATGGAGATCTTTTATGCCGACGACGGCGAAACCTGGTTGAGCACCGATCTCGGGCTTATCCAGGCATCCATCATGGGCAACATCGATGCCTCGGCTCCTGTCAGCCCCTGTGAAAAGGGCGGCGAGGACGGTTTCGCGGCGTTGAGCGGCGCCTTCCTCTCGAATTCGCCGTATTTCAACGGATTTGAACGCCTGACGATCTCCCTCCACAGCGTGGAGAGCGGGATGTTCACAACCTGTGGATATTTGGCCCCGTAGTGTGGATAAGCTTCTCCACAGCTCCCCACACTTCATCCACATGTTTTTCCACACGATGTTCAGCCTTAACTTCGAAGCCTGGAAACATCGGTTTTTCAGCTCTTGCCGCGCACGCATGGCGCGATTGACGCGAGCTTAAATTTGGGGTATACTGGTTTCAGATGATCGTTGACAACCCGCCCTGCAGAGAACCCGTGAGGGACGCGGCTCGGAGCTCCATGCTCGGGGGTGCATCCTTCTCCTTTACTTTTCTACTTGCAAAACCAAAATAAAATGCATCTTGGTCAATCCTCACTCATATCGGGCTTCGGCTCGATCCGAGGAACCTGACCGTCGAAAGGTAGAGGGGGTCGTTCTTTCCGCCATCCATTGCGAATCCTACAATCGCTGCGGCGAGCCAGTAGGCTCTTGGATCGGCTCTCTGAAAGGTCCAGAAGGTCCGTGCGGGTTTGCCCTAGATCGTCAGGTATGACGGCCTGCGGCAAACCCGTACCTACTCCATCTGGACCTTTTCTTTTTGTTTTCCACAGTTCCCGGGGCCGCCCCTTGCCACGGACCCATCCATCCCCTATACTTTGACCGAGGCCCAAAGCCCGCTTTTTTTAGCGAAGTATGGACAAAAAGACCCTGAACACGCTCGAGAAGATGCTGACGGATGAGAAGGCCAAGCTCGAGGAGGAGCTTAGCCGCTTCGCTCAAAGGAACCCGAACAATTCCGAAGATTTCAACGCCGACTTCCCCCAGCTCGGGGACAAGGAGGACGAGAACGCTTCCGAAGTCGCCGAGTACTCCAAGGACCTGACGCTCGAGCGCACGCTCGAAGCTTCGCTCCGCGATGTGAACAAGGCGCTCGAGAGGATGAAGGACGGCACCTACGGCACCTGCAAATATTGCAACAAGCCGATCGACGAGAAGCGCCTCATGGCGCGCGCCACCTCGACCTCCTGCATCGATTGCAAGAAGCTCTTCACGGAATAGCGGAATCCCTCGGTCGCCTGGCCGGGGGTTTTGCTATACTGGCGTCATGCAGCACCGCGAACGCGTCTGGGTCGCCGTCTTCCTCGCCCTCTTCCTGATCGACCGCCTCCTGAAGCGCGTCGCCCTTTCCGGCGTCGAGGCGGAATTCGTCCCGGGCGTCGCGTCGTTCGAACTGTTCCGGAATCCCGGCATCGCCTTCAGCCTCCCCTTCTCGGGACCGCTCGTCTGGATCTTGAGCGTCGGCATCCTGGCGGCCGTGAGCCTGATGGCCGCCAAGGAGTTCCGCGCGCGGCGCTACGGCCTTGCGGGCGCCTTCGGCCTCTTCGTCTTCGGCGCCTGCAGCAACCTGTTCGACCGCGTCACCTACGGCTTCACCGTCGACTATCTCATCCTCTTCGGGCGATCCGCCGTGAACCTCGCCGACGGCATGATCGTCGCGGGCGCGCTCTGGCTCGTCCTGAAGGGACCGAAGAAATGATTTCACCTATGCCGAACCTCTTCCTGGAAAAATCCGTCGAGATCGCGAAGCCGGCCATCGATGTCTGGCAGGCGTTCGTCGACCCGGCGCGTTCGCGCGCGATGGGCGGCGAGTATGTCTCCGAATGGGAACCCGGCGCGTCGATCGCCTGGAAGGACGCCGAGGGCCGCGTGCTGAAGCGCGGGCGCATCCTGAAGATCGAACCGGCCAAGCTCCTGAAGCACAACCTCACGAAGGAGGTCGACGGCGTGGAGACGATGACCTCCGTCGTCACCTACGAGTTCCGCGGGCGGCAGGACGGCAAGACGACGCTCTCCGCGCGCGAGAGTTTCGCGGAGGCGCAGGACGCCAAGGCGTTCGCCGACGCCTCCGCCGCCTGGGACGCCACGCTGGCGAAACTGAAAGACGCGGTCGAATCCGCCTGAACGACGAGACCCCTTGCATGACGCGAGGGGTCTTTGCTAGGCCGCGGGATATGCCTGCAACCATCCTTTCCGCCGCGCTCGTCGGCATCGACGCCGTGGGCGTGGAGATCGAGTCCGATGTCGCGAGCGGCTTGCCCGCCTTCATCATCGTCGGCCTGCCGGACGCCGCCGTCCAGGAAGCGCGCGAACGCGTGAAGACGGCGCTGAAGAACAGCGGCTTCGCGTTCCCGCGCACGCGCCTCACGGTGAACCTCGCGCCCGCGGACATCCGGAAGGCCGGGCCGTCGTACGACCTGCCGATCGCCGTCTCCATCATGGTCGGATCCGGCGAGCTGAAGGCGGAGGCGGCCCGCGACGCGATGTTCATCGGCGAACTCGCGCTCGACGGCGGACTGCGCCCGGTGGCCGGCGCGCTGCCGGCCGCGCTGCTCGCGAAAGCCCGCGGCCTTCGCGCCATCTATGTCCCGGCCGAGAACGCGGCGGAGGCGGCGCTCGTGCCCGGTCTGGAAGTGTATGGCGCGCCCTCGCTCGCGGCGCTCGCCGATCACCTGCGCGGCGTCCACGCCCTCCTGCCGCAGTCGCCGCCGGACGCCGCGGCGGACGCGGGCGACGACCCGCATGACTTCAGCGCGATCGCCGGACTCGAGCACGCCAAGCGCGCGATGGAGATCGCGGCGGCCGGCGGCCACAACATCCTGCTCTCCGGCAGCCCCGGCGCCGGCAAGACGCTGCTCGCGCGCTCGATGCCGTCCATCCTTCCGCCGATGACCTACGAGGAATCGCTCGACGCCACGCGCATCCACAGCGTCGCGCGGCTCCTCCCGAGACGGACGCCGCTCCTCACGATGCGGCCGTGGCGCGCGCCGCACCATACCGCGAGCACGGCGGCGATCATCGGCGGCGGCACGAACCCGCACCCCGGCGAGGTCACGCTCGCGCATCGCGGCGTCCTCTTCCTCGACGAGTTCCCCGAGTTCCCGCGCCCGGTGCTCGAAGGCCTGCGCCAGCCGCTCGAGGACCGCCGCGTCACCGTCAGCCGCGCCTCCGGCACGCTCGAGTTCCCCGCCTCCTTCATGCTCGTCGCCGCGCGCAATCCGTGCCCTTGCGGATTCTTCGGCGACCCGGAGCGCGCCTGCGTCTGCCCGACCGGCGCGCTCGAACGGTATCGCAAGAAGATTTCCGGACCGCTGCTCGACCGCATCGACCTGTATGTCGAGGTGCCGCGCACCCCGTACGAGAAGCTGTCCGCCGCCCAGGATGCGGAGCCCTCTTCCGCCGTGCGCGAGCGCGTGGCGGCGGCGCGGAAGCTCCAGGCGGAGCGCAACGCGGCATATGGCGCCGTCACGAACGCCGATGTGCGCGGCCGCGACCTGAAGACGCTCTGCGCCGTTCCCAAGGAAGCGGAGGCGCTGCTCCTCGCGGCATCGAAGAACCTCCGCCTTTCGCCGCGCGCCATCCACCGCTGCCTGAAAGTCGCGCGCACGATCGCGGACCTCGCGGGACGCGTCGCCGTGGCGACGCCGGATGTCGCCGAGGCGCTCCAGTACCGGCCGCGGCAGGAATGAAAACACCGGCCGTCAGAGGCCGGTGATGACGAGCGCGGTATCGATGATGCCGCAGATGATGACGGCGGCGAGGTAGGCCGCGACATACCCGCAGACGCCCGCGAGGCCGCAGACCACGATGGCGATGCCGGCGACGGCGCGTACGATGAACCAGATCATCGCCATGCCGATCGCGCCGCTCGTGCCGTTGGTCGGGCGCCCGAAGCGGGCATCGATCTGCCAGGTGAACATCGCTTGGGCGACGGTCGTGGCGAGCGTCAGGGCCAGGAAGCCCGTGCCGCTCGCGATGCCGTTCGCGTGGACATAGAGCGCGCAGGCGCAGGCGATGCCCAGCGTCGCCAGCATGACGGCGATGCCGGCGAAGCTCCCGAAACGGTTCCGGGCGCGGCGGTCTTCCGGGTCGACTTCCATCTCGTATCCTCCTTCCGATCCAGCGCGAGCGTACGCCACGCCACGCATCGCGTCAACGGGAAACCCCGCCGGTCGGGCGGGGTTCGGCTTCACGGCTGCGCGGGCGGGATCTGCGGGACGGGCGGCGGGCTCTTGGGCGGCTCGGCCTTGTCCGTCCCGTACGCCAAGTACAGGAAGAGGACGATGTTGAGCGGCGAAAGGAGGGCGACGAGTCCCCACCACTTGTTGACGCCGAAGCGCTCGCAAAGCGACATCGTGGCGACGACGACCGTCACCAGGTTGACGATCGGCACCAGGAACAGGAGCAGCCACCAGAGCGGGCGGCGCGCCAGCTTCAGGAAGAGCACGAGGTTCAGGATCGGGACGAGCGCGAACCACTTCGGCTCTTCCTTCGTGCGCGCCGCCATCTTCCAGAAGGCCACGGCCATCGTGAAGTGCAGGACGAGGAAGAGGAGCGTGGCGCCGGACGACTGGTATTGGTCCATAGGCGTGGGGTCAGCGATAGTATTCGAGCGGATTGACGCGTTTGCCGTTCACATAGATCTCGAAGTGGAGGTGCGGACCCGTCGAGCGGCCCGTCGATCCCACCATCGCGATCGTCTGTCCCTTGGTCACCTGATCGCCCGTCTTCACGTAATGCTTGCTGTGATGGGCGTAGCGCGTGACCATGCCGTTGCCGTGGTCGATCAGGATCATGTTGCCATAGCCGCTCTTGTTCCAGCCGGCATAGGTCACGATGCCGGCGTCGACGGCGTAGGTGGCGTCCTTCAAGGTACCGTTGATGTCGAGGCCGGTGTGGTTCCACTTGTAGTACTGGTTGATGCGCTTCTGGTTCGTCGGCCAGACGAGCTCGACGCCATCGACCGTACGGCTGGGCGGCGCCTCCTCCGGCGGACGGAAGATGTCGCGCACATCGCCCAAGCGCGGCGGCGTCGGCGCAGGCGCGGTGGGACGCGGAGCCGCGGGCGCGGCGGCGGGCCGGCCGTCGGGAATGACGAGCTTCTGCCCGATCTGGATGGCCGTCGGCGACTTCACGAGGTTGGCCGCGAGGATCTTGTCGACATCGCTGCCGTACTTCTTGGCGATGGCCCCGAGCGTCTCGCCGCGCTTCACATCATGCAGGACGCCGGAGACGGGGAGGACCGTGAGTTCCTGGCCGAGGCGCAGGACGGAACGGGCCGTGAGGTTGTTGGCCCAGAGGATGGTGTTGACGCTGATGCCGTACTTCTTGGCGATGCCGCTCACGGTGTCGCCCTGCTGGACGACATGCGTGCTCGGCCGCGCGATGATGATGCGGTCGTCCTCCTCGCTGGCTTCCTCGATCGGCACGAACGGCGAAGCGACGCCGCTTTGATCATACGCCGTCGGGCCGCTCTCCGCGGCCTGGAGCGCGAGCAGCGGCGAGGTCGTGGCGGAGCCTTCGAGCGGCGCGTTCAGGAGGGATTCGGCATAGACATCGGTGTCGTCGTCGCTGAAGTCGCCCGGCACGCGCAGGAGCTCGTAGATGAGCGCCTGCTTGCTCGCGTTCCCCGGATCGGTGCCGTGCGCCTGGATGTTGCTCGTGGACACGAAGATGGCGATGACCGCGACGAGCGTGTGCACCACATAGCGATGACCGAAGATGGCGAAGAAGGTGCGGCGCATCGGGGGAAGCACGCGCGTGGCGGAAATCTTCGCGCGCAGCAGCAATCCGTAAAGCAAAAAGACCAGACGCCGCAGGACCGCCTTCCACAAGAAGAGGAAGGGAGCGGAAAGCGCCTGGAGCAGGACGAGCGCGACGCGCCCGAGCATCTTCAGCAATTCCAGCGAAAACAGCAGGAACTTGATGAAGTATCTTTTCAGGGGAACAGGCATGTTGGAACGCCGTTTTTTCGCTGAACAGAGCCGTTTCGGACCGAAAAAAGCCTTCCGACCTCTAGATACAGGGTAGGCGCGGCGGGGGCGTCCGTCAAGCGGCCGCGGCCCGTTTCACCGGTGCGTAACTCATGCGGTGGATGGGGCTCGGTCCGAGCGCCGACAGCGCCGCCTGGTGCTCCTTGGTGCCGTAGCCCTTGTGGCGCGCGAACCCGTAGCCCGGATGCGCGGCGTCGAGCCGTTCCATCTCGGCGTCGCGGGCGACCTTGGCGACGATGGACGCGGCGGCGACGGATTTCACGTGCAGGTCTCCGCGTACCACGGCCTTCTGCGGCATCGGGAGTCCCGGCAGGTGGAACGCGTCGACGATCACGAACTGCGGGACGAGCGCGAGGCCTTCGATGGCGCGCCGCATCGCGAGCGCGCCCGCGCGGCGGATGTTGAGCGCATCGACTTCCTGCGGCGTCGCCGCGCCCACGGCCCACGCGGCCGCCTCCTCCTTGATGCGCTCCACGACCCGCAGCCGCTGCTCGCGCGAAAGCGTCTTCGAATCGCGGACGAGGCCGATGCGCGAATCGAACGGCAGGATGACGGCGCCGGCGAAGACGGGGCCCGCCCAGCACCCGCAAGCGACCTCGTCGACGCCCGCGACGAGCGTGAAGCCGCGCGCGAGCAGTTCGCGTTCCTCCTTGAATGTCGGCAGCGGGACGGCGACCATATGACGACCATTCTGTCGGTTCCGCCTCGGGCCGTCCAGCCGCGGCATCTTCGGATTTCGGGGTGTCTTGACGGCGGGCGACGGCGGGTATAGCCTCCTTGAATCTAGGGAATCTAACTCGGAAAAATCGGAGGTATGTTCATGCGAAGGATCGCGATGTTCTTGGCGGCGCTGGCCCTCTTCGTTCCGGCCACGGCGTTCGCCGCCGGCGACGAGGGCGGCCACGGCGGGACCTTCCCGCTCGTGTTCTTCTTCCTGGCCGTGATGCTCCTCTTCGCGCGCATCGGCGCGCTGGCGGAGCGCTTCGGCCAGCCGGCCGTCCTCGGCGAGCTCCTGCTCGGCGTGGTCCTCGGCATGGTGGCGTGGGTGCCGGGCCTCGGCGTGGTCGAGTCGCTCAAGCACGAGGTGCTGGTGAAGGATATCGCCGAGATCGGCGTCATCCTGCTCCTCTTCCGCGCCGGCCTCGAGTCGAACATCGGCGAGATGGCGAAGGTCGGCAAGAACGCGCTGTTCGTCGCCCTGATCGGCGTCGCGCTGCCGTTCGTCGCGGGCTTCCTCGTCAGCCAGGCGCTCCTGCCCGGCCTCGACACGAATGTCTACCTCTTCATCGGCGCGACGCTGACGGCCACCTCCGTCGGCATCACCGCGCGCGTCTTCAAGGACCTCGGCACCTCCAAGTCGCCCGAGGCCAAGATCGTGCTCGGCGCCGCGGTCATCGACGATGTGCTCGGCCTCATGATCCTCGCGGTCGTGAGCTCGATCATCAAGACCGGTTCCCTGGACCCGACGCAGATCGCCATCATCTCGGCGAAGGCCTTCGCCTTCTTGAGCGGTTCGATCCTGCTCGGCCAGTTCCTTTCGCCGCGCACCAGCGCCCTGTTCTCGAAGGTCCATACCGGTCACGGCATGAAGATGGCCATCGCGCTCATCTTCTGCGCCGGTTTCGCCTATGTGGCCGCGCTGGTCGGCCTCGCGCCGATCGTCGGCGCCTTCGCCGCGGGCCTCGTGCTCGATCCGGTCCACTTCAAGGGCTTCCTGCCGCCGGCCATCGTCACGCGCCTGCGCGCCTGGGCCGACTCGCACCCGCAGGAAGGCGTCCGCAAGGAGATGGAGGAGCATGCCGAGCATGAGGAGCACGCGCATGTCGAGAACCTCATCGAGGACATCTCGCGCTTCTTCGTCCCCATCTTCTTCGTCTACACCGGCCTCCAGGTCAACCTGGCGGTGTTCGGCGACCTGAAGATCGTCGGCGTCGCGCTCGTCATCACCGTGGTCGCGGTGCTCGGCAAGCTCGCCGCCGGCCTGGCCGCCGGCAAGGGCAAGAACCGCCTGCTCGTCGGCGCCGGCATGGTGCCGCGCGGCGAGGTCGGCCTCATCTTCGCCGGCATCGGGCGCGAGCTCGGCGTCGTCGACGACCGGCTGTTCGCGACCATCGTCATCGTCGTCATCCTGACCACGCTGATCACGCCGCCGGCGCTCTCCGTCATCGCCAAGCGCGCGGCCGCCAAGGCCGAGGCCGCCCCGAAGGCCGCCTGACGGCACCGACCGGTTCCCCTTGACGGGAGCCGGTTTTTCGTTTACCGTGCGCGGTTCCCCAGAGAGAGGGGAACGAGGAGGCACCATGCGCCTGAACGAGGATCAGCAAGCCGTCTTGTTCGCCATCGGGTCCGATCCCGCGTTGAGCGCGCCGCTCGAGCTCGTCACCTCCGCGTTCGAAGCGGAGCTCGCCCGCGTGCAGGACGATCCCGAACGCACCGATCCGAGAGGCTTCGCCGTCTCGGGCGACGGCCGCGAGCCCGTCGGCCTCGACGAGGCCGCGACCGTCGTCGCCATCGCCTGGATCGAGACCTTGCGTCGGGCGGCGGAGCTCGGCGACGGGGAACTCGATCCCGTCGCGCTCGACGGCGACGGCGTCCCGATCTTCGTCGACGCCTCCCCGCTCTTCCGCGTCGCGAAGGCGTGCGGGTTCTCCGAGGGCCAACTGCGCCGCACGCTCTCCGCGAAGCTCACGACCTCGATCGCGCGCCGCCACGCCATGCGGATCCTGCACGCGCTCGGCGCCCTCCGTCCCGGGAAGCGGCGGGTCCGTCTGCGCGGCCGCCCGCGCGTCGTCCGCCTGGCCCCCGCGTTCGCCCGCTCGCTCGACGAGGGCGAGATCGCGCGCGCCAAGGCCGGTTCCGTATTCTACTCGCTGGTCGTCCGCAAGGACGGCTACGAGGCGGAGCGCTCGCGCCGCACCTCCTCGCAGGACGAGGACGGCAGCCGCCTCCCGCTCGTCGCGACGGATGCCATCGAGGCGTTCAGCGTCCCGCTCATGCCCTGTCCCGAGGCCGACGAAGAGGCCCTGCGCTACTTCGTCGCCTTCCTCGCCGAGCAGGGGCTCACCTACCAACGACTCGTCCATCGCTGACCGTCCGGCCTCCGCCGCGCGGTCAGCTTTTCTTTTCGGCCGAACCGCGCTAGATTCCGTGGTGGAGGCATCATGTCCGACGATCGACGCGTCCCTTCCCTCATCCACCGCCTCGAGAGCCGCTTCCTGCTCATCACCTGGTCCTGGTGCAACGCCATCGTCCAGGCGGACTTCGAGGCCCACACGGGCCATCCCCCTTGCGACGAGACCGAGTCGGGACGGATCCAGGCGAGCGGCGCCGTCATGTGCCGGCGGCTCCTCGCCGAGTTCTTCTTCTCCTGGCTCGTGATGACCGAACGCCACGCCCGCGAGTTCGACCGCGGCGTCGTGCGCCGCGCGCGCCTCGATGAGACCATGCTCTGGGGCGGCGGACAGTTCCTCTACGACCTGTTCGCGACCGGCTGCGTCCGCGGGCCATACGCCCTTCCCTGGGACAATGCCCAGAAATTCCGCGACGGCGTCCTCAAGCCCGCCGTCAGCCTGATGCGCGGCTACGAGCGTGACCCGAACGCGATCTTCCCTCCCGAGGCCAAGAAGCTCCTCGAGCTCCGCGGCCTGGCATTCGACTTTTGACCCGATGACCCGACCCGTCCAGGTCGGGCTTTTTCATTGACAAATCGACCCCTATTCCTTACGATACCCTCGTTATTTACCCATAAATCCGTATGTCCAATACGCTCATATTCGCCCTCGCCGCGGGCCTCGGTGCCGTCGGCTATGGCCTGTTCCTGGCCAAGTGGATCCTCAAGCGCCCCGCGGGCGATGAGAAGATGCAAGCCATCGCCTCGGCCATCCAGGAAGGCGCCAACGCCTACCTCGGCCGCCAGACCAAGACGCTGTCCTATGTGGCCATCGTCCTGACCCTCATCATCTGGTGGGGCTTGAGCTTCACCTCGGCCGTCGGCTTCGTCGTCGGCGCCGTCTTCTCCGCGCTCGCCGGCTACATCGGCATGACGGTCTCGGTGAAGGCCAATGTCCGCACGGCGGAAGCGGCCAAGACCGGCATGAGCGCCGCACTGGATGTCGCCGTCAAAGGCGGCACCGTCACCGGCCTCCTCGTCGTCGGCTTGAGCCTCCTGGCGGTGGCCGGCTTCTACGCCGCCACCAAGGATGTCGCGGCGCTCGTCAGCCTCGGCTTCGGCGGATCGCTGATCTCGGTCTTCGCCCGTCTGGGCGGCGGCATCTTCACGAAAGCCGCGGATGTCGGCGCCGACCTCGTCGGCAAGGTCGAAGCGGGCATTCCGGAAGACGACCCGCGCAACCCGGCCGTCATCGCGGACAATGTCGGCGACAATGTCGGCGACTGCGCCGGCATGGCCGCGGACCTCTTCGAGACCTACGCCGTCACCGCCATCGCCGCGATGCTGCTCGGCAGCCTCGTCTTCGGCGATGTCCCGAACGCCGTCCTCTATCCGCTCGTCATCGGCGGCGTCTCCATCCTGACCGGCATCATCGGCACCTTCTTCATCCGCCTCGGCGCCAGCATGAACATCATGGGCGCCCTCTATAAGGGCCTCATCGGTTCCGGCATCCTCTCCGCCGTCGCCTTCTACCCGGTCACCAAGTGGATGTTCGCCGGCACCGGCATCGACGCGATGAAGCTCTTCATGGCTTCGCTCGTCGGCGTCGCCGTCACGGGCCTGATGATCTGGATCACCGAATACTACACGGGCACCCAGTACGCCCCGGTCCAGGAGATCGCCAAGGCGTCCGAGACCGGACACGGCACCAACATCATCTCCGGCCTCGCCGTCTCGATGCAGTCCACCGCGCTCCCGATCCTCGTGATCGCCGCCGGCATCCTGCTCTCCTACGGCTTCGCCGGCGTCTACGGCGTCGCGGTCGCCTCGATGTCGATGCTCTCCTTCGCGGGCATCATCGTCGCCATCGACGCCTTCGGCCCGATCACCGACAACGCCGGCGGCATCGCCGAGATGGCCGGCCTTCCGAAGGAAGTCCGCGATGTCACCGATCCGCTCGACGCGGTCGGCAACACCACCAAGGCCGTCACCAAGGGCTACGCCATCGCTTCCGCCGGCCTCGCCGCCGTCGTGCTCTTCGCCTCGTTCCTCGAGGACTTCAAGAAGCACTTCGGCCTCACGGATGTCGCCTTCGACCTCGCGGATGTGAAGGTCCTGGTCGGCCTCTTCATCGGCGGTCTGCTCCCCTACCTCTTCGGCTCGATGGGCATGAAGGCCGTCGGCCGCGCCGCGGGCGCCGTCGTCGAGGAGGTCCGCCGCCAGTTCCGCGACATCAAGGGCATCATGGACGGTTCCGGCAAGCCGGACTACGGCGCGGCCGTCGACATCGTCACCAAGTCCGCCCTCCGCGAGATGGTCATCCCGGCCCTCCTGCCGGTCGTGGCGCCGGTGGCCGTCGGTCTCGTCCTCGGTCCCCAGGCGCTCGGCGGCCTGCTCGTCGGCTCCATCGTCACCGGCCTCTTCGTCGGCCTCTCGATGACGACCGGCGGCGCCGCGTGGGACAACGCCAAGAAGTACATCGAGTCCGGCCACCACGGCGGCAAGGGCTCCTTCGCCCACCAGGCGGCGGTCACCGGCGACACCGTCGGCGACCCGTACAAGGATACCGCCGGCCCGGCGATCAACCCGATGATCAAGATCATCAACATCGTCGCCCTCCTGCTCATCCCGTTCCTGATGCGCTAAGGCGCGAAACCCCGCTCTCACGAGCGGGGTTTTCGTATGGCGAGGGTTGACGCGGACGACGGAACGAGCTATAACGGCGGCAGTTCTTCACAGGAAGAAGGGAGACGCGATGCTCGTTCATCTTTCCGACACGCTGGAGGTGCGCTCGTACCTGAACCGCGCGAACGCCAACAACGGCCTGACCGCCGCCGCGCTCGAGACGCTCGAGAAGTTCCTCGGCCGCCTCGTGAACGGACCGTACCGGATGGAGCCGGAGCGCGAGACCGAGGCGCGCCTCGGCGCGATCCG
This sequence comes from Candidatus Paceibacter sp., assembly GCA_020724945.1. Classification (GTDB taxonomy): domain Bacteria; phylum Patescibacteriota; class Patescibacteriia; order SG8-24; family DYFX01; genus DYFX01. The sequence goes on along the minus strand of DYFX01000021.1, from coordinate 4,070 downwards.
CGAGATGCTGTCCTGCCTGTCGCTCATCGAGCCGGAGCGGATCGAGATCGGCACGCAGAGCCTCTCCAAGCTCTGCGCCTCCGATCCCGTCCGGCAGATGATGGTCTACGCCGTGGCCGAAACCGGCTCGGTCGCCAAGGTGCTTGAGGCGACGCCGGTCCACCGCGAACAGCGCGCGAAGCTGCCGGTCGTCAAGATCGAGTACCAGGGCGAGACGCGCAACATCGGCCTCGAACGGCGCCTGCGCACGCTGATGAACGCGGGCGGCCTCAAGCAGGTCCTGCGCGGCAGCCAGTTCGGCGCGAGCTTCACGAAGCTCTTCGACAAGTCGATCGTCTCGTACTTCACGCACCTCTTCGCCCACGCGATGGCCGGCGAGACGCGGGCGGTGGAGCGGATGCTGCCGCTCGCCAAGCTGTTCCGCTCGAACATGCCCGTCGGCCGCTACCTCCCGGAGGGCGGCGCGGCCTCCGAGCGCTGGCTCATCTTCGTCGAATGACCCTCACGGGTCATTTTTTTCATTTCCGCACCAGCAGCCAGACGCCCTGCGTGCGGCCTTCCGGTTCGAGGCGTTCCGCGAGATACCACCCGCGCGCGTTGATCCAGTCCGCGACGGTCTCGTCGGCCTTCCCGCCGTCTTGGAGCGTCAGGTAGAAGTTCGGGATGAAGAAGACGCGCTCGGCGCCGTCGAACGCTGGAGCGAGGCGGTCGAGGTCGCGAGGAGCGATGGCCAGGGTGCCGGCATGTGCGGCGTAGCGGGCGTGCGCATCGAAGCCGTCGTCGAACGGATAGAGGCCGGCGGCGCCGTCCGCGACGCGGGCGAGTTCCGCGTCGTCGAGCCCTTCGATCGCGAGGGCGTCGGCGTACCATCCGAAGACGACGCGGTCGCCTTCGGCGCGCCGCTCGGAGATCCAGGCCGCGGTGCGGTCCCAGTTGTAGGATCGGGTCGCGTACTGCGCCGCGAGACCGGGCAGCGCCAGGAACCCGATCAGCAGCGCCCCCAGGACGAGGCCGCCGCGTCGTACACCTGCGGCCTTCAGGAAGCCGCGCGCGACGAGCAGGAAGAACGGCGGCACTGCGGCGATGAGGTAGCGCGGCGTGACATTCGGGAAGAGCAGGAACGGCGCGAACACGCAGGCGAACCAGGAGAACAGGAAGGCGCTCTCGGGCGTGATGTTGAAGAACGGCCGCCGTTCGGAGCGACGGAGGAGGCCGCCGAACATCAGGAGGCCCGTGACGGCGAAGGCGATGGCGAGCTGGGCCTTGTTCTTGCCGAGCCAGATCCAGTACAGGAGCGACATCGAGGCGTGCAGATCCTCCTGTCCGGACCGGAACTGCCACTCCTTCGAGATCGACTGGAGGCGGAAGGTCGCCGCCGGCACCAGCCAGACGGCGAGGACGAGCGCGATCAGGACGAAGCGCCAAAGCATCCCGTAGAAGAGCGGCCGGCGTTCGCGCGAGACGAGCAGGAAGAGCGCCTGACCCGCCAGCACGAAGGCGCCCGTGAGGTGCGTGAGCGCCAGCGCGAGCGACGCCCACATCCACGCCTCCTTCGCCCGCGCGTCGCCGAGCGTCGTCCGCCAGAAGAGCAGCGACGAGAGCGACGCCAGGAAGAAGGTCATCGCGTACATCCGCGCGTCGGCGCCGTAGTAGGCCATGAGCGGGCTCGCGGCCGCGAGGAGTCCGGCGAGAAGCGCCTCGCGTTTCCCGAAAAGCTCGCGCGCGAGCTTCAGGAAGACGGCGAGGCCCGCCAGCGCGAAGACGAACGAGAGCGATCGCATCGCCAGGGCCGTCGTCCCGAAGAGCTTCATCCAGAAGTGGACCGCGGCGAGGTGGAGCGGCGGGTGCACATCCATCGTCATGGAGCGCAAGCCCTCCTCGAGCGGCAGGAGCGCGAAGTGCCGGGTGAAGGCCTCGTCGTTCCAGAGCGTCCCGAGCCCGAAGAGGAGCGGCAGGCGCAGCGAAGCCGCCAGGACGAGGAGTCCGACCCAGGGCCAATACCTCTTGTAGCGCGCCTTCCAGGCCATATGGCGACATCATAGCACTCGTCTTGACTGGAGCGGCGATTTCCGCCACACTACGCGGGTCAATCCCCTTTTTACGCCGTATGCAGTACACGCTGAAAGACCTCCCCAAGAGCCAGAAGGAAGCCAAGGTGACCGTCGAGGCCGCCGAGGTGAAGCCGTTCATGGAACGCGCCGCCGTGGCGCTCTCCGAACAGGTGAAGATCGAAGGCTTCCGCCCCGGCAAGGCCGACTACGCCACCGTCGTCCGCCGCGTCGGCGAGATGGCCATCCTCGAGGAAGCGCTCCCGAAGATCGTCCAGAAGTACCTGGTCGAGATCCTGAAGAAGGAAGACCTCGATACCGTCGGCGAACCCTCCATCAACGTGGAGAAGGCCGCGCCGGGCAACGAGGTCATCTTCACCGCGACGATGTCGCTCCTGCCGGCCGTAAAGAAGCTCGCGGACTACAAGTCCATCAAGGTCGACGCCAAGGCGATCGCCGTGAAGGACGAGGATGTCGAGAAGACGGTGAACGACCTCCGCAAGATGCAGAGCACCGAGCACGAGGTCGAGCGCGAGGTGCGGAAGGGCGACAAGGTCGTCGTCGACATGGCGATGAGCATCGATCATGTCGCCGTCGAAGGCGGCACCACCAAAGGCCATTCGGTCTACCTCGACGAGGAGTATTACATCCCCGGTCTTCCGGAGAAGCTCATAGGCATGAAGAAGGGCGAGAACCGCGTCTTCAAGCTCACCTTCCCCAAGGACCACTTCAACAAGAGCCTGGCCGGCAAGGAGGTCGAATTCTCCGTCGACCTGAAGGGCGTCCACGAGATCAAGCACGCCGAGCTCGACGACTTCTTCGCCAAGCGCCTCGGACAGGAATCGATGGAGAAGCTCCGGGCGCTCCTCAAGAAGAACCTGGAGCAGGAAGCCGAGAGCAAGGAGATCCAGCGCCAGGAGCTCGCCGCGCTGGAAGAGCTCCTCAAGAAATCCGAGGTCGACGACGTGCCGGAGCTCCTCGTGAACAACGAGTGCCACAAGATGCTGCACGAGCTCGAGCACTCCGTCGCACGCCAGGGCCTCCAGTTCTCCGACTACCTGACGAGCATCAAGAAGACCCAGAAGGACCTCCTGCTCGACTTCGCGCCCGAAGCCATCAAGCGCGTGAAGACGATGGTCCTGATGCGCGCCATCGGCAAGGCCGAGAACATCGAGCCGGCCGACATGGAAATCCTCGAGGAGCAGACCCGCCTCATCTCGATGTACAAGGACGACCCGGAAACCCAGGCCCGCGTGCGTTCCGACGACGGCCTCGACTACATCAAGTCGATGCTCAAGAACCGCATGATCCTGAAGTTCATCCGGGAGACGATGGTGAAGAAGTGAAGAATGAAGGCGGCCCCGGCCGCCTTTTTCTGTCGCGCAAGGCAAGCCTTGCAGCTACATGAACAGGCGGTAGCCGCAGGGCTTGCCCTGCCCCGGATATGTCTTCGCTCGAAAGGACAAAAATGCTACCCTCACCTCATATGAAATTCGGCGCGCATGTTTCCGCCGCGGGCGGGCTCTGGAACGCACCCGAGAACGCGGCCAAGATCGGCTGCGAGGTCTTCCAGTTCTTCTCGCGCCCGCCCCAAGGCGGCAACGCCGCTCCCATCACCGCGGAGACGGCCAAGAAGTTCCGCGAGGCCTGCGAGAAACACGGACAGGAGCTTTGGGTCATCCACGCGCCGTACATCATCAACTTCGCCTCCACGGCGGAACGCATCCGGAGCGGCTCCATCCGCATCATCCGTGAAGAGCTCGAGCGCGGATCGGCCTTGGGCGCCCGCGCCGTCATGTTCCATCCGGGCTCCGCGCGGGATGTCCCGCTCTCGATGGGCATCCGGATGGTGGCCGACGGCATCAACGAGCTCATGAAGGACTATGAGGGCTCGACGCAGCTCTTGATCGAGATCTCCGCCGGCAGCGGCAATGTCATCGGCGATACCTTCGATGAGGTGCGCGACATCCTGAAACAGGTGAAGCGCGAGGATGTCGGCGTCTGCTTCGACACCGCCCACGC
>DYFX01000020.1:11415-17227 GCA_020724945.1 Candidatus Paceibacter sp. | reverse complement strand
TTAGACGATCCCCGAACGACATCGCTACCTGACACGCTCCCGGTCAGACGGGCTGAGCCCGTCTTCCCTCACGCGTGTCAGTCGCTCCTCCTTCGCGGCTGGGCAGGCCCAGCCTTGATGGCAGTCTAGGGAGTTTTGCGCGGTCGCGCAAAACGGACCTTTGATGCCGAGGGGAACGGGAGCAGGATACCCCGTATTTCACGGATTGTCAACGAAAGGGTAGCATACATCCATGCGCATCAATAAATACCTGGCCGAGGCCGGGGTCGCGTCTCGCAGGGAGGCCGACCGCCTGGTCGAGGCCGGAAAAGTCACGATCAACGGGCGGAAACCGGGCCCCGGCGACCAGGTGGAAGAGGGCGACGAGGTGAAGGTGAACGGCCGCGTCGTGCGTCCGGTCGCGAAGAAGACCGTCATCGCGTTCCATAAGCCCGTCGGCGTCATCACGACGACCGATGCCGCCTCGCCGGACAACATCATGGAGGCGTTGAAGTTCGCTCCGGTGCCGCCGCCGAAAGCGCGGCTGATCCCGGTCGGACGCCTCGATGTCGCGTCCTCGGGACTCATCCTCTTTACCGACGACACCGCGCTCGCCGACCGGCTGATGCGTCCGGATTCGGGCACCGAGAAGGAATACGATGTCATCGTCAACAAGGAGCTCACGCCGGAGTTTCTCGAACGGATGGCCAAGGGCGTGCGGCTCGAGCATATGCCCGGCATCCGGCGCATCGTCATGACCCGTCCCGCGAAAGTGAAGGAGATCGGCGCCTCGCGCTTCCTCATCGTCATCACCGAAGGCAAGAACCGCCAGATCCGCCGCATGTGCGAGGCGCTGGGGTACGAGGTGCGGAAGCTCCGGCGCACGCGCGTCGCCGGCGTCGAGCTCGGCGACCTGCCGGAAGGGGAGTGGCGCGCGCTCACCGAGGAAGAGCTCGCCTCGCTGGCATGATCTGGAAGACGATCGCCAGTTGGTACCGCGCGCATGGCCGCGACCTGCCGTGGCGCCGCACGGACGATCCCTACCGCATCGCCGTCTCGGAATTCATGCTCCAGCAGACGCAGGTCGACCGCGTCGTGCCGCTCTACCGCGCCTTCCTGAAGAAGTTCCCGTCCTGGCGCGCGCTCGCTGGGGCATCGCAGTCCGATGTCGTCCGCGCCTGGAAGGGCCTCGGCTACAACATGCGCGCCGTGCGGCTCAAGAGACTGGCGGAAGGCGTCGTCCGCGATTCCGGCGGGAAGCTCCCGTCCGACGAGGCGGCGCTCCTCGCGCTGCACGGCATCGGGCCATATACCGCCCGCGCGCTGCGGGTTTTCGCGTTCCGCAAGAAGGCGCTGGCGCCCGACACGAATCTCCGCCGCGTGCTGACGCGCGTCTTCAAGGGGCCGAAAGCGGATCCGAAGGCGTTCGACGCGCGGGCATGGTCGCGCTGGGAAGCGACGCTCCCCGAAGCGCTTTCGTATGAGGTGAATCAGGGGTTGATGGACCTCGGCGCGCGCGTCTGCAAGGCCGGCCGCCCGCGATGCGAGGACTGCCCCATCAACCGACTCTGCGCGTCATATCCGAGAATCCTGTCGATGCGTCGGCTGCCGCGGCAGAAAGCCGCGCGGAAGGAGCGCGTCGACGCGCACGGCGTCCCGAACCGCATCTATCGCGGCCGCGTCATCGAGGCGCTGCGGAAAGGTCCTGCGACGGACGCGGCGCTTTCGGCGTATGCGCATGTCCTTCCGAGCCTGGAAAAGGACGGGTTGATCCGGAAGCGGCGCGGCCGCTGGGTCTTGGCGTGAATGTGCTAAAATACGGGCATGGAGCGCGTGCGCGCCATGTTCGAGAAACTGCCGGATGTCGCCCCGGGTCGCCTGGAGGAGGGGGCGCTTTTCGAGGCGTTCCGGAGCGCGCGCGGAGGGCTTTCCGAAGCCGAGGCGCAAGGACGCCTCGAACGGTTCGGTCCCAACGAACTCGCCGTCGCGCGCGTCGATGCGTGGCGGGTCGCGCTGCGCCAGTTCCGTTCGCCGATGGTCGATCTGCTCGCGGGCGCGGCCGCCGTCTCGCTCGCGTTCGGGAACCACGCCGACGGCGTGACGATCGGCGTCATCCTGCTCATCAACGCCGCCATCGGCTTCTGCCAGGAGTTCCGTTCCGAGCGCGCCGTCGAGAAGCTGCGCGAGAGGCTCTCGGCCCGCGCCCGCGTCCGCCGCGGCGGACACATCGTCTCCGTCGATCGCCGCGCCCTCGTGCCCGGCGATGTCGTCTTGCTCGAACCTGGCGACATCGTGGACGCGGACCTGCGCGTCTTCGTGAGCGACGGCCTGACGCTCGACGAGTCGTCGCTGACGGGCGAATCGGCCGCCGTGCCGAAGATCGCCGGCCCCGACAAGGTGAACGGCAAGGAGCGCGCCGCCAACATGGCGCATATGATGACGCGCGTGGTCGCGGGCTACGGCGAAGGCGTCGTCGTCGCCACCGGGTCCGCGACGATCATCGGGACCATCGCCAAGCTCACGCGCGAGACGCCGCGCGAGAGCGCCTTCGAGCGCAACCTGAAGGATTTCAGCGCCTTCATCCTGAAGGCCGTCGGCATCGTGCTGGCGACGGTCTTCATCGTGAACATCTTCCTCAAGGGCGAATCCCATATCGTGCCGCAGCTCCTGTTCGCCGTGGCGCTGGCCGTCTCGGTCGTGCCGGAGGCCTTGCCGGCCGTGAGCTCCTTCACGCTCGCGCGCGGCGCGATGCGGCTCTCGAAGCGGCATGTGGTGGTCAAGCGCCTCTCGGCCATCGAGGACCTCGGCCATATCGAGGTGCTCTGCACCGACAAGACGGGCACGCTCACGGAGGGCCGGATGCGCGTGGCTGGGGTGCGCGCCCACGATCCCCGCGCCGCCCTCAAGCTCGCGCTGGAGGCGGCGACCGAGAAGGAGCTCCGCAAGCACGGCGTTGTCCCGAAGACCTTCGACGCCGCCATCGTGGAGGAAGCCGGTCCTGAAGCCGCGCGCACGGTCTTGGGATGGCGCAGGTCCTGGTTCGCGCCCTTCGACCCGTCGCGCCGCCGCGCCTCCGCCGTCTTCGATGACGGCCGCGGACGGACCTTGGTCGTCCTCGGCGCGCCGGAGGAGGTCCTTGCGCGTTCGACGATGCGGCTCGGTCCCGGAGGCGCGGTGGCGCTGACGCCCAAGGCGGTCCTGGAGGAGCGGGCGTCCGTCCGCGATGAAGGGCTTGCCGGGAAGCGCGTGCTCGCGCTGGCGTACCGTCCCGTGGATGCCCTCCCTTCCGACGGCGACGATCTCGAACGCGCGCTGACCTATGTCGGGACGATCTCCTTCGAAGATCCGCTCAAGCCGACCGCGGCCGCGGCGGTCAAGGACGCGGCGAGCCTGCATGTGCGCGTGAAGATCCTGACCGGAGACGCGCCGGAGGTCGCCGGCGCCGTCGGCATGCGGACGGGCGTCATCGACGGCATCGAAGAGGTGGTGACGGGGGAGACGCTCGACGCCGTCCCGGCCGCCGAGTTCGATCGCCTGATCGAGACGCGGCATGTCTTCGCGCGCGTCACGCCCCAGCAGAAGTTCCGGATCGTCCAAGGGCTCGAACGCCGCTTCCAAGTCGGCTTCCTCGGCGAAGGCATCAACGACACTCCGGCGCTCAAGGCGGCCAATGTGGCGCTGGCGGTCGACCATGCCAGCGATGTGGCGCGCGAGACCGCGGACATCATCCTGCTCCGCAAGGACCTGCGCGTGATCGTCGAAGGCGTCCGCGAGGGCCGCCGGATCTTCACCAACATCGTGAAGTACGTGAAGTACACGCTGATCGGCAACTTCGGCAACTTCATCGCCGTCGCGGTCGTCTCGCTCCTGATCGACGAGCTGCCGATGCTGCCGATCCAGATCCTGCTCCTGAACCTGCTCACGGACCTTCCGCTCATCGCGGTCGCCGCCGACAGCGTCGACGCGGAGGAGGTGGCGCGGCCCAAACGCTTCGAACTGCGGGAACTCGCCTTCATCGCCGTCTTCCTCGGCATGGTGAGCTCCTTCTTCGACTTCGCCTACTACGCCCTGAACCGCAAGGAAGGCATCGAGGCGGTCCGCACGCTCTGGTTCCTGTTCTCGGTCCTGACGGAGATCGCGCTGATCTATTCCATCCGCACGCGCTTCGCGTTCTGGAAGGCCGTCCGCCCCCCGTCCGCGATGACGATGATCGCGGCCGCCACGATCGCCCTCGCCCTCGCGCTGACCTTCCATCCGGCGGGCCAGGCGGTCTTCCATTTCGTGGGGCCCTCCGCGCGCCAGCTGTGGGGCGTCGTCGCGCTGGCGGCCGCTTACTTCGCGGCCACGGAAGTCGTGAAGCTCGCGTATGTCAGGATGACGAGAACGCGCGCCGCCGTATGAACGCACGCCGTCCCATCATCGCCCTCGCCGCCGCGCTGCTCCTCATGGGAGCGGGGTGCGACCTTTCGCGCCGGATCGAAGGGCGCCTGCCGTTCTCGCTCGAGAAGGCGCTGCCTGCCGCCGACCCGGCCGCCGCGACGGCCGCGCTCGCGCTCGAATCTGGGCTGTCGTTCACCGTGCGGCCCTCGAGACTCGGCATGAGCGGCGCCATCGACGAGGCGTTCGGCCTCGACGCGCGGGCCCTTCAGGTCAGGGTGCGCGACATCGGAGAGGGCGGCAAGATCGTCCTCGAGTGGACGACGGCTTCGGCGACCGGCTCCCTGGCGCTCGGAGGGCGCGGGGAGGCGCAGGCGATGCTGTTGCCGTCTTTCTGGCCGGAGGGCGACGCGTCCGCCGCCGCGAACGGCGGCCTCTGGCTCTCGGAGCGGGCGTATGAGGACCTCACGGCCGGTTCGGGCAGGACCGAATGGCGGCTCGGCCTCGCGGAGAACGCCTTCGCGGCGCTCTCCAAGGCGTTCACGGCCTTCAACGACATCTCCTCGCGGCTTTACGGCACGGCGACCTCGTCCGCGCCCGCGAGCCCGTTCATCATCGAAAAGACCGCCGTCGTGGAGGCGTATCCGATGACCGTCGACGGTCGGATCGTCCTCGTGAGGGCGGTCAAGGCTTCGGGCTGGTTCGGGGAGTTCCTGATCCTCGAGAACGAGGAGAATCCCCTGATCCTGAAGGCGACGGTGAATCCGCTCGCGGAACCGGCGCTTCGCGCGCTCGAAAGCGCGGAGGTCCGCTGGCAGGAACTGGGCTACGAGATCACTTCCCTCCGGCGTCCCTGATGTGGTGCGCCTGGTAGCCGTACCAGCACTTGCTCGCGTTGGGCGGGCAGAGTTTCGTGTTCTGGATGATCTCGAAAGCCTCGTCGACCGTCTGCGCGAGGTGCATGAGGCCGAGGTCGCGCTTGTCGATCGCGGCATGCTGCTCGTAGACATGTTCCTCGATCCATTTCAGGAAGGGGCGCCAGAAATCCTTGCCGACGAGCACGATCGGCAGCGGGTCGATCTTCCGCGTCTGGACGAGCACGACGAGCTCCGACAGCTCATCGAGCGTGCCGAAGCCGCCCGGGAAGAAGACATAGGCCTGCGCGGCGAACGAGAGCATCACCTTGCGGGTGAAGAAGTAGTGGAAGCCCTGCGAACGCGTGGTGTACGGGTTGAGGCGCTGTTCGCGCGGCAGCTGGATGTTGAGGCCGACCGATTCCGCGCCGGCTTCCTTCGCGCCGCGGTTGCCGGCCTCCATGATGCCCGGCCCGCCGCCGGTCACGATGGTGTAGCCCGCCTTGCCCAGCTTGAAGGCGAGCTCGCGCGCCTCCTTATAGTGGTGGTCGTTCTCGTCGAAGCGAGCCGAACCGAAGAACGAGACGGTGTTCTTGAGCCCC
>DYFX01000020.1:0-11405 GCA_020724945.1 Candidatus Paceibacter sp. | reverse complement strand
TCGACCACCTTCTCGGCGTTCTCGCAATGCGGCGCCAAGCGCAGCGGCAGCGTGTCCAGCCCCTGGATGAGCTGGAAGCCGTCGACGAACTCGGCCATGATGCGGAAGATGCGCCAGCCGAACTGGTCGCTCAAGCTGCCGTTCTCGAGGTCGTTCTTGATGCCGTTGCTCATACGAAAAGGATGCGAAGGGATTCTTCGCATCCAGTATACCTCTTCCGCCGCGTCACTGCATCCGTTCCGGCCAGTGTGGGTCCGTGACGACCTCGAGGTCCAGGAAGGCCTTCTTGCCCTGGATATGCTCGATCTCCTTGCGGACATTCATCCCGACCTTGCGGATCATCGCGCCGCCGGCGCCGATGATCATGCGCTTGTGCTGGTCGTTGTCGGTCAGGATGCGCGCCTTGATGTAGAGCGTCTCCTCGCCGCCCTTCGACGGGCGCATCTCGATCTCGTCGACCTCGACGGCGATGGTGTAGGGGACTTCCTGGTAGAGCGCCATGAAGAGCTTCTCGCGGATGAGTTCCGCGTACCAGGTGCGGTTGTCGACATTGGTGATCTGGTGCTCGGGGTAGATCGCCTCGCCTTCGGGCAGGCGCGCGTAGATCTCCTTGAGGAGCGTCTTCAGGTGCGTGCCCTTGAGCGCGGAGACCTCGACCGTGCCGTCGAAGTCCGGCGAGAGCGCGCGGTAATCTTCCAGGTAGCGCGGACGCGGCTCGTCGATCTTGTTGATGACGAGCAGCTTCTTCGACTTCACGTCGGCGATCATCTTGAGGATGTCCTCCTCTTCCTCGCCGATGGCGCGCGTCGGGTCGACGACATAAAGCACGAGGTCGACATCCTCCAGCGCGCCCTTGGCGGCCGCGTTCATGCGGCTCGTGACGGCGTCGCGGCGCTTGCGGAAGACGCCCGGCGTGTCGACGAAGATGATCTGGCCCTCCTCGCCATGAAGCACGCCCTGGATGGCCTGGCGGGTGGTCTGCGGCTTGGGCGTCGTGATGGCGACTTTCGTGCCGACCAGCGCGTTCAGCAGGGTGGATTTTCCGGTGTTGGAACGCCCGACGAGGGCGACGAATCCGACTTTCATAGGCGGGTCAAGTGTACCACTGTTTCGATATGCGGCGTATGCGGGAAGAGGTCGACGGCGACGGCGGGTTCGGCCTCGTAGGCGCGGAGGAAGTCCTTCAGGTCCGTCGCGAGCGTCCGGAAGTTGCAGGAGACATAGACGATGCGTTCGGGGCGGCGCTCCATCAGCGTGCGCCGTACGGCCGGGTGCAGGCCGCTCCGGGGCGGATCGACGATGACGATGTCGGGCGCCTCCGCCTCCCAGGAAAGCTTCTCGGCGGCCTCGGCCGCGTAGCGGACATTCGCGATGCCGTTCTCCTCGGCGGTCAGCTTCGCCTGCGCGATGGCGGACGCGTCGAGCTCGACGCCGAGCGCGGACTCCACGTCCTCGGCAAGGCCGAGCGAGAAGAATCCGCCGCCGCAGTAGAGGTCCAGGAGCTTGGCGTGCGCGCCGGCCTTCACGAACGCCTTCACTTCCTCGAGCAGGGTCTCGGCCATGCGGCTGTTGGTCTGGAAGAAGGCGTTCGGGTGGATGCGATAGGTCACGCCGCCGATCCTCTCGCGGAGCAGGGCTTCGCCCTTCAGCGGACGCAGCGAGGCGGCGACGGAGATGTCGGTGATCGTGGGGTTCACGCCGTGGACGATGGAGGTGCAGAGCGGCGAGAGCGCTTCGATGAGGCCTCGTTCGTTCTCGAGCGCGCCCTCGGCGGTCACGAGCGTCGCGAGGCGTTCGCCGCTGAACTTGCCTTCGCGGACGACGAGATATTTCAGGAAGCCTTCATGGCGGCGGTTGTCCCAGGGCCGGTGCGAGGTCGTCTTCACCCAGGCCTTCACGCGCTTCACGACCTCGAAGCCGTCGCCGGAGAGCAGCAGGCAGGTGGCGAGGTCGAGGTGCTTGTCCCAGCGGCCCGGCTCCTTGAGGCCGAGCTCGCTGTGCGGGCCGAAGACATAATCCATCCGGTTGCGGTGATGGAAGAGCTCGCCCGCGGGGACGGCGCGCCCGACCGCGAGCGGGACTTCCGCGGCCTTGAAGGCCTCGTCGATCATCGCGACCTTCTCCTTCAATTGGCGCGCATAGGCGACATGCTGCCAGGAGCAGCCGCCGCAGGAGCCGGCGTGCGGACATTCCGGCTTCACGCGGTCCGGCGAAGCCTCCGTGACGACGCCGTCGCCCAGGCGCGCGACGCCCTGCTTGCGCCCGACGAAGATACCCTCGACCGTCTCGCCGGGGATGACGAAATACGCGGCCGTCGCTTTCGCATCGGTCTTGCCGATGCCGCGGCCGCGTTCGTCGAATCCCTCGACCTTCATCGTGAGCCTCTCGCCGTACTTCATGTGCGGGAAGGCTAGCGTTTTTCGGGCGTTCCGTCAACCGTCACTCCTGGGTCACCGTACGGGTGCAGGCGCAGGCGCCGTCGATGCAGGCCTTGTCGAATCCGGCCGGGCAGGAGACGCCGCCGCACTGTTCGACGGTCTCGCAGGCGACCGGGACATTTTCCGTCACGCGCTGGCAGGCGCAGGCGCCGTCGACGCAGGCGGGACCGAAGCCTTCAGGGCAGTCGGAGGAACATTCGGCGGCGTTCGTGCAGGAAGTGACGACGGCGGCGGGAGCGCAGGCGCAGGCGCCGTCGATGCAGGCGGCGACCTCGTTCTCGCCGCAGGCGGCCGCCGACGCGCAGTCGGCCGGCGTCGTGCAGGAAATCGTCGTCACTTCCGTCGAGCGGCAGCGGCAGACCTTCTCGTCGGGATCGCAGAACGGCGAGGCGCCTTCCGGACAGGCGGCGTCGGCGCAGCCGGCATCCCTGAAACATGTGCCGCCGTAGGCGGGAGCGTAGAGGCAGGTGAGGTACGGCGGGCAGATGCCGGACGGGCAGGCCGCCGGCGTGCAGGCTTCGCGCGTGCCGGTCGGGCAGGCGAAGGCGCCGACGGTGCCGTCGGGACAGGTCACGCGTTCGGCGGCGGGATCGATCCGGACCGGCGCGCAGCCGCAGGCGCCGTCGACGCACTGGGCGCGCCAGGCGGACGGACCGATGGGCGGGAAGGGGATGGCTTCGCATTTCGCGCGGCAGTCGGCGTCCGCGGAGCAGGATCCGGAGACCGCGACCGGCCGCATGCAGCGGTGCGACTCGCCGCCGCAGTCGGCGCCGGCCGGGCAGATGCGCGTGCAGTCGGTGCCGTCGCGGCAGAGGTTCCCCGTGTCGCAGACCGAATACTCGCCGAGGATGTCGACGCGCTCTGGCCCTTGCGAACAGCGTTTGTCGTAGACTTCGCAGTCGGCGCCGTCGCAGGCGTTGAGGCAGACGAGTCCCGGAGCGCAGCGTGTCCTTTCCGAACAGCCTTCGCCTTCGCTCGCGATGCGCAGGCGTTCCGAAAGGCCGAGCAGCTCGAGCAGGCTCGAGAACCAGCCGCCGACCGTCTCGAAGTAGAACCGCGCGCCCGTCATGAAGTCGTGCGGGATCGAGGCGATGACATCCGCCGGACCCGCCGCGCGGACGGGGGCGGCGACGAGGAGGCTCGAGGCGACGAGGAGGGCGGCGAAGAGGCTGCGCATATGCCCCCATCATAGCAGACTTCCGCGCGGATGAGGCCGGCCGCCGTCGTTCCGGCGCGTATGGTAGAGTGGATTTCGGAGGCACAAATCGTCCACACCCTCCAGGAGGTCGTCATGAGAGGATTCGCACTTTCCACCGCGCTCGCGTTCCTGGCCGCGTGCGGCGGCCCTGCCAAGGGCCCCGATACCCCGAAAGTCCACGACAACGCGGACGCCACGCATCGCGTCGATGTCCTGCCGCGCGGACACGGCTCCGCCGTGGTCGTCGACGCCGAGAACGGCATCCTGCTCACCTGCCACCATGTCGTCGGCGAAGGCCGGCGCGAGCTGGTCGTCAACATCGCCGTCGACGAGGAAGCGCCCGTGGCGCATCCCGCCAAGGTGATCGCCTGGGACAAGAAGAACGATCTCGCCCTCATCAAGGTCGAGCGGCGCTTCGAGCGCTCCGTCGTGCTGGCGGAGCTCGACGAGATCCACATGCTCGACGATGTCTACAACATCGGCTTCCCCTACGACTTCGGAGAGCTCGGTTCCAAAGGCGTCATCAAGTCGATCGACTACGACGATCCGCGTCGCGGGCTCGAAGATGTCATGCTGGTCGAGATCGACGGCGTCCCCGGCACCTCCGGCTCCGGCGTCTTCCTCGTGCGCGACGGCAAGCTCGTCGGGCTGATGAGCGCGCTCATCCCGGTCGGGCCTGACGACGGCCGGCGCATCGTCGTGCGCGTCGTCATCCGCATCGATGTCATCCGACGGTTCCTTGACGGCGCCAAGGTCCGCTATCGCACGAGCCCTCTCGGGCAAGGCGAGGTCATGAATGTCGGAAGCGGCATGTCGGGCAAGGGGCGCCTCACGATCGGCATCCCGCCGCCCTCCCGCTAGCATCCTCCGTCCGCGGAGGATTTTTCGTTTTCGCGTGGTATACTGGGCGCATATGAAGCTTCCCTCCGGGTTCAAGACGGCGCTGATCGTCCTTCTCGTCGGCGGCGCGGCGGCGGCGCTCTATGCCTACCGCACGACCGTCTTTTACGCGGTCGACTCCGTCCTGCCGGAAGGGGAGAGCATCGTCGATCAGGGGATGATCCGCGAGGATCTCGAGGCGGACGACTTCACGACCATCGCCGAGGGTTTGGAAATCCCCTGGGACATCGCCTTCCTGCCGGACGGAAGCCTGCTCGTGACCGAACGGCCCGGCCGCCTGAAGCGCATCGCCGCCGACGGCGCCGTCACGGACATCGCCGGCATCGCGGATGTGCGCCATAACGGTGAAGGCGGCCTCCTCGGCGTGGCCGCGCACCCGAATTTTTCGGAGAACGGCTGGGTCTATCTCTATCAGACCATCACGACCTCCTCCGGCGCGCGCAACCGCGTCGACCGCTACCGCCTCGATGGGGGTGCGCTCGTCGAGCGGACGACCATCCTTCAGAACATCCCGGGCGCGCTCTACCACGACGGCGGCGAGCTGGCGTTCGGTCCGGACGGCAAGTTGTACATCACGACCGGCGACGCGAGCCAAGCCGCGCTCGCGCAGGACATCAAGTCGCTCGCCGGCAAGATCCTGCGCCTCAACGACGACGGCACCATCCCGCGCGACAACCCGTTCGGCACCGCCGTCTGGTCGTACGGCCATCGCAATCCGCAAGGCCTCGCCTGGGACGGCCAGGGCAACCTGTGGTCGACCGAGCACGGCCGCTCGGGGGTACGCTCCGGCCTCGATGAGCTGAACCTGATCGTGAAGGGCCAGAACTACGGCTGGCCCGACATCGAGGGCGACGAGGAAGCGCCCGGCAAGGAGAAGCCTGCCGTGCACTCCGGCGCGAGCGACACCTGGGCGCCGGCCAGCGCCGCCTTCTTCAGGGGCGACATCTACTTCGGCGGCCTGCGCGGCGAAGCGCTCTACCAGGCCCAGATCGATGAACGCCCCATCCGCGTCCTCTCGCATTTCGAGAAGGAATTCGGCCGCATCCGCGCCGTCGCGGTCGGTCCCGACAGGATGCTCTATATCACGACCTCCAACCGGGACGGCCGAGGCATCCCGAAACCGGGCGACGACAGGATCGTCCGGGTCAACCCCCGCCTCTTCCAATGAGGGCCTGGAGGTGGTATGATGGCCCGCGATAGGGTTTCAGCCCGTAAAAACGGCACGAAACCCCGTTATGTTGAGCATCATCATCCCTACCTATAATGAGGAGGAGTACCTCCCGCGCCTGCTGGCTTCCATCCGGAGCCAGCGCTTTGAGGGGTATGAGATCATCGTGGCGGACGCCAAATCCACCGACCGCACCCGCGAGATCGCGGAGCGGTTCGGGGCGAAGGTCGTCGACGGCGGCATGCCGGGTCCCGGACGGAACCTGGGCGCTCGCGCCGCGCAAGGCGACCTTCTTTTGTTCCTCGACGCCGATGTCATCCTGCCGGAAATCGACTGGCTCGAACGGAAGGTCGCGCAGTTCGAGGAGCGCAAGCTCGACGCGGCCACTTGCATGATCAAGCCGCTCGACGGCAAGCTCATCGACGCGCTCTCGCACCAGGTCTTCAACGCGCACATGATGGCCACGCAGTTCCTGAAACCGCACGCGCCGGGCTTCTGCATCTTCGCGAAGAAGACCTTGCACGAGGACATCGGCGGCTTCGACGCCTCCATCAAGCTCGCGGAGGACCACGACTATGTCGAGCGCGCGGGCAAGGTCGGCAAGTTCCGGGTGATGACGGGTTCGCGCGTGCGCGTTTCCGTGCGCCGCTTCGACCGCGACGGCCGCTTCTCCATCTACGCCAAGTACCTGCTGGCCGAGCTCCACATCCTGGCGCGCGGGCAGATCCGCCACGACGGCTTCAATTACACCTTCGGTCACCGCAAGCATCATGACGACGCTCCCGCAGAAGATCGTCCTTGGTAAGGTCTCGGACATCCCGGTCGGCCGCGCCAAGAGCTACCGCGCCATGGGGCGCGATTTGATTATCGTGAACACCGGCGACGGCCTCCGCGGCTACGTGAACTTCTGCCAGCACATGGGCGGCAAGCTCCGCTGCGTGGGGGAGCATTTCGAATGCGACTGGCACGGCGCCCGCTATGTCTGCACGACCGGCGAAGCCGTCCCCGACACCGCCGCCCCGGAGGGAGCCAACCTCGAAAAGATCCCCATCGGGATCGAGGGGGAGGATATCGTGTACCTGTACACTCCCAAAAAGAACCCGTGGGCTTTGGAGTAGGGTCCTGCGAGTTCCTGGGTTGCGTATCATTTGATGAGTCGCGCGGTTCGCTCAAGGTGAGACCAAGATGCGAGAAGACAGCGTGTCAACGCCGGTCGGGTATGCTTTAATGCTCGTGAGGAATGTCAAGAAATATGCCGAACGACAACGACATCAAACCGGGGTATTTCCGCGAGTTCCGGCGCGTCCTGGGATTCACCAACCAGCAGGAACTCAAGGATTTTTTCCGCGCGAAGGATATCGTGCCCGCCGTCGATTTCGTCTTCATGGATTCCCTGAACAAGCGCTTGGTCGAGATCGTCCATAAGGTGGATTCCGTGGTCCACGAAAGCGTACGGCAGGACGATCTCCGCTCATTCGTGGAGGAGAAGATCCTTGTTCCTTTTGAAATCATGAAAAAGAACGGGATTTTCACGGCATTGAACAATCAGGGCCGAAGACCCGAACATGTGTACTATAATTGGATGCGGGGGCATGTGATCTCCAGCTATTTCATCAACGCCCTTGCGCGGATTTTCGGGGTAAAAACCGAGGCGATAGAGCTTATCGGGGACGATGACCTCCGGAATCCCGACACCTTCAAAAGGACTCCGAAGGCCGATCTTGAGATTCCTTTGGACGGAAAGCGTCCGATTCGGATCGAAATGCAGGCAGGGTTCACCGGAACGAATGACATCAAGCAGCACAAGGTCATCGAGGCCAAGCGGATCTCGCGTGAGCAGGACAAGGGGACGCTCGCGATTCATTTCGACCTTTATAATGGGCAAGCGGCTTTTTTGAGGCTCGATGCCATACAAGATGACGATGTCAACTGGATCACCAGACAGCAATTGGAGGGACAAACGGTTTTCAATATCGAGCAAAACCACTTCCTGTGGAAACTCACGGAAGCTCCTCCCGAATACTCCGCCCTGGATCTGGCGTAGCCGCAACCGGCTTGACGGCGAGTCGTTGAGTCGGCCAGGAGATCGAACGACGACCGACCATTAATCCTTGCAGGCGACTCGACTATGGCGACACGGAAGACCACCCTGAATGTCATCGATCTGTTCAGCGGGGTCGGCGGCTTGAGCTATGGCTTCGCGCACGACGGCAGATTCGACATCGTCGCGGCGAACGAGATCTTGCCGAGCATGGCGCGCGCGTATGCGCTCAACCACCCCGGCGTCAAGATGTACGAGGAGGATATCAA
Source organism: Candidatus Paceibacter sp. (assembly GCA_020724945.1). Taxonomy (GTDB): domain Bacteria; phylum Patescibacteriota; class Patescibacteriia; order SG8-24; family DYFX01; genus DYFX01. The sequence continues at coordinate 3,391 of DYFX01000020.1, read as the reverse complement.
GACATTTTCGGCCGCCAAGGTCGAACATGATCTCGGAATCCGGGCGAACGAGATCGACATCGTGATCGGCGGTCCGCCTTGCCAGGCGTATTCCACCGTGGGCAAGAGGTTGATCGACGATCCCCGCGGAAAGCTGTACCGGGAGTATCACAGGGTCCTGAAGGAATTCGACCCGAAACTCTTCGTGTTCGAGAATGTCAGGGGACTGCTTTCCATGCAGGGCGGCAAGCTGTTGGCGAGCATCGTCGCGCTTTTCGAGTCTCTGGGGTATTCCGTCAAGTATAAGCTGCTCAACGCGGCCGATTACGGCGCACCGCAGATTCGGGAACGGGTGATCATCGTCGGCTCCAAATTGAACGACCGGTTCGAGTATCCGGAGCCGACGCATTCCGACCCAAGATCGCTTGGCGGACGCGGGGATCGGAGGCCGTGGCTCACGCTGCGGGACGCGATCGGCGACCTGCCGTTTATCGCAAGCGGTGAAGAGGGTTTTTCATATGCCAAACCGCCGCAAAACGACTTCCAGCGACGGATGCGGATCGGCGCACCCGCGCGGCTGCAGGATCATAATGCGCCGAACAACAACCCCAAACTGGTAAAACTGATGAAAGCGTTGCCGGAAGGCGGGACACCGGAAGATTTGCCGGAATCCTTGCGGCCGACATCAGGTTTCAAGAACACCTACTGCAGGCTGTGGTGGGACAGGCCCAGCACGACGGTCACCAGAAACTTGGGCACTCCCTCCTCTTCAAGATGCATCCATCCTGGCGCCGCGCGGGCGCTTACGACGCGAGAGGGGGCCAGGCTCCAGTGCTTCCCGGATAGCTATCGGTTCTTCGGCACCAGAAGCGACCGCAACCTTCAAGTCGGGAACGCGGTCCCGACGGTACTCTCCGGCGCCATCGCCGCGTCGATCGCCCGACACTTCGATGGCACAGACGATCAGGTGCCCGCTTCCGACCGCAAAGGAGCCGGACATCAATCGGTCGCTCTTCAGAACGCCGTGACCTAAGCACCGAAGTCGGTGTCGGGTACCAAGGCGCGGATCGCCAAGGATAGCCGTCGCGGCGTCCGCATGCTAGGATGCCGTCTGCGCTCATTGCCAGGAGGAAGAGATGGCGACACGACAGGAAGCATACGCGGCGATCGATTCGGAACGGGACTATCAGGACCGGCGTTGGAACGCGAACACGACGACGACGGCCGGGAAGCACAGCGCGACGGAGTTCCTCGTCTTCATGCGCGATTATGTCGAGGAAGCCCTCCACACCGTCTCGCGCGAGGGGGAGCCGGCGGCGTCGGAGAAGGCGCTGGAAATCGTGCGCAAGGTGACCGCGCTCGGCGTCAGTTGCATGGAGCAGCACGGAGCTCCGCATCGGAAGTGACGGCGCCGTCGAGGCGCCCGGCATCAACAAGCCCAGTCAGGGCTTTTTTGCTATACTCCAGCCATGCCCGAAAAGCAGTTCATGATGGGCAACGAGGTCTTGGCTCGGGCGGCGCGCGCCGCGGGGGCCACGGCCATGTACGGCTATCCGATCACGCCGGGGTCGGAGATTTTGCTGTGGTGGGCCAAGGAGGCCGGAAGCGAACAGGGCAAGAAGGACGACATGGTCTTCGTGCAGGCCGAGGACGAGATCGGCGCCAGCTTCATGCTGCTCGGCTCGGTCATGGCCGGCCGCCGCTCCTTCACCGTCACCGCCGGTCCCGGGAATGTCCTGATGCAGGACGCCTTCTCGATGTGCGAGGCGATGCGCATCCCCGTCGTCGCCTACATCAACCAGCGCGGCGGCCCGTCCACCTCCACCGTCATCTATTCGCAGTCCGAGGTCTGGCTGACCGCCTACGGCGGCAACGGCAACGGCTACCGCATCGTCTATTCGACGGCCACGCTCCAGGAGCTCTACGACTACGGCATCAAGGTCTTCAACATCGCCTGGAAGTACCGCTTCCCGACCTTCCTGCTCTCCGACGGCTACCAGGCCAAGATGATGGGCGAAGTCGAGCTCTACGACCCGCACGCCCGCGGCATCGAGATGGTGCCGACCGAACGCTATCTCCTTGAAGAGAAACGCGACCGTCCCATCGATGAGGTCGTGCCGAAACCCGAAGTCCACATCCGCGTTCAGGACGGCGTGGAATATTCCTGCTACCGCAACTGCCTGAACCTCGAGGAAGAGACGCTCCAGGTGAACTTGGAGATCAAGGGGGCCTGGGACATCATGGCGCCAGAGATCGAGGAGCACGAGACTTACGGCGACCCGGATGCCAAGGTCTTGGTGATCGCGCACGGCATCGTCTCGCAGTCCGCCAAGGCCGCGATCGACGCGACCGGCGGCAAGGCCAGGCTCTTCAGACCGATCACGCTGAACCCGTTCCCGAAGAAGGCGCTCCTCGAAGCCGTCCGCGGCGCCGAGACCGTCATCCTGGCCGAATCCGCCATCAATCAGCTCGCCCGCATCGTGCGCGACGCCCTGTATGAGACGCCGGGACCGCGCATGATCGAGCACTTCCGTCCCTCCATCGGCATCTATCCGGAGGAGATCGCGGAACTCATCAAGAACGCCTGATATGGACGCTCCTGTCGCAGAACTCGCGTTCCCCAAATGCGTCCGGCTCGAATCGAAGCCGCATCTTTTCTGTCCCGGCTGCGGGCACCCGGAAGTCCTGAAAGCCTTCGGCTACGCCGTCGACGCGCTCGAGATCCAGCGGAAGGTCGCCTTCGGCGTGGACATCGGTTGCTCCCTCCTGGCCTACGACTTCTTCAACATCGACACCATCGAGACGCATCATGGCCGTACCGTGCCGGTCATGTGCGGCGTGAAGCGCGGCAATCCTGACGCCGTCGCGGTCGCCTATGTGGGCGACGGCGGCGCCTATGCCATCGGCATGGGTTCGCTCCTCAACGCCGCCATCCGCGACGAGAAGATCTTCGTCATCGTCGTGCACAACGGCGTCTATGCGATGACGGGCGGGCAGGAAGCGCCCACGACGCTGCCGGGTACCGTGACGGCCACCACGCCCTACGGCGCCGACAATCACTTCGTGAAGGGTCCCGACATGATCCGGCATGTGAACCCGACGGCTTGGGTCGCGCGCGGCATCACCACGCGCCAGCTCGGCCTCCGCGACCTGATGCGCGAGGGGCTTCAGCATGTCATGGACGGCAAGGGCTTCGCGTTCCTGGAGGTGCTCTCGCCTTGCACGCTCAACTGGGGCACCATCGAGCGCCCCGACAAGACCTTCGAGATCCTGGAAGGCAAGCTCGCGAAGACCTTCAAGCTCGGGCATTTCTGATATGCACGCGCCGTACCGCATCATCATCGCCGGCGAAGGGGGACAGGGCGTCCAGTCCATCGCCAAGATCGTCGCCTACGCCGCCTTCCTGCAGGAG
>DYFX01000019.1:6340-17318 GCA_020724945.1 Candidatus Paceibacter sp. | reverse complement strand
CCGGGTCGCCATCGACGGTCTCGCCGACGAGCGTGCCGTCGAGGATCTCGAAGACGAGGTTCAGGATGCCGGACTCCGGGCAGATGCCGAAGACGGCGTTCGCGATCTCGATGGCGGAGCGTCCGCTCAAGTTTCCCATGGTTCCTCTCGTGGAAAGATCCGATCGCATTTGAGCATGCCGCTTCGCGCGCGTCAACGGAAAAAGCCCCGATGCGAGGATCGGGGCCGTCAGTTCCCGGCGAAGGACTTCGCCGGCGCGGCCGCTCCGGCGCGCTGCGCGGAGGCTTCGGCGATGACGCCTTTCAGCGTGGCGTAGGCGTCGCACGCGCGGACATCCGGGTGCCGGTAGGCGATGAAGCGCGTCGCGCCGTCGGGCGTCCGCCAGGCGGCCATGGCGCCGATGGCCGTCGGGAAGTCCCGTCCGATGATCGGCAGGTCCTCGGCGTTCTCCGCCTCGGTGGGCTCGGGAAGCTCGAGGATCCGCGCTTCCATCGCCGCCAGGATCGCTTCCGCGTCGCTCGGCTCGCCGATCGTCTGCATGATCCAGAACTCGTCGGAGAGATCGAGGTATCCGATGATGCCGACGAGCTTCGCGTCGCCGTCGGGCAGGAGCTCCGGATCGACGGGCTCCAGCAGCCCGTTCCTGATCTCGTAGATGAGGTTGAAGGCGGCGAGATCGCCGTCGTCCGGGAAGATCCGGTTGGCGAAGAGGTAGGTTTCTTCGGCCGTCAGGGCGTGTTTCAAGGTGCGGCTCCTTTCGATGAGCTACGCGTTTCGTAGCACGGCGCGGGCCGCGTGTCAACGAAAAAACGCCCCGGGCGGGGCGGTTCAGTTGCGGCGTTCCTGCGCGGAAGTCGCCTCCATGACGGCGGCGAGGAGAAGGCAGGTGGCCTGCGGGAGCGTCACCTCCGGGTGGCGGCAGATGACGAGGAGGGCGCTTCCTTCGGCGTCTTCGCCGAAGAGGGCGACGGCGGCCGTGGCGATGCCCGTGCCGCGCAGGCCGAGGATGTCCTCGACGAGGAACAGCGCCACCTTGCGCCGCTTCAGGACCTCGCCGACGCGCTCGACTTCGGCGCGGTCGGCGTCGTCGACGATGCCGGGGTAGATGCCGTAGCAGGGGTGCGGCCGGGCGTCCACATTCCCGAGCGCGATGATGCGGCTCCAGACGATGGGCGTGGCGGATGCGTCTCCGACGAGCGTGTCCTGCTCCAGGCGGCCGTCGCATTCGCGCAGCGCGTTGGTCACGCAGCGCAGGGGATCGTCGGGCGGCAAGCGCCCCTCCAGTTCCTCGACCACATCGAGGAGATCCGGGGTTTCGTCTCCGGACATCGGCGCCTCCTTTCAAGGTGCTGGCGCCATTGGAACATCGCGGCGCGCTCCGGTCAAATCAGGCGATGAGCGAGGCGTCGCCGTAGCTGAAGAAACGGTACTTCCGCTTCACGGCCTCGCGGTACGCGCGCAGGACGCGCTCGCGGCCGGCGAAGGCGGAGACGAGCACGAGCAGGGTGGATTTCGGGAGATGGAAGTTCGTCATCAGCGCGTCGACGACGCGGAAGCGGTACCCTGGCGTGATGAAGAGGTCGACATCGCCGTGCCAGGCGCAGATCTTCCCGCCGCAGCGCTCCGCCGCGCCTTCGAGGGCGCGGAGCGCCGTGGTGCCCACCGCGACGACGCGGCGCCCCTCGACCTTCGCGCGCAGGATCTCCCGCGCGGTCTTTTCGGGAATCTCGACCTGCTCGGCGTGCATCCTGTGCTCGTCGATCTTCTCGCTGCGGATCGGCATGAAGGTGCCGAGACCGACATGCAGGGTGACCTCCAGGAACCGCACGCCTTTCCTCTTCAGCTTGGCCATCAGCGCTTTCGTGAGATGGAAACCGGCCGTCGGCGCGGCGACGGAGCCGACCGTCTTGGCGTAGGCGGTCTGGTATTCGGCGGGCGTGCGCGGCTTGCGCTTGATGTAGGGCGGCAGCGGCACCTCGCCGTGCAGGTTGGCCTTGCGGATGACCTCGTCCTTCGGCATCCCGAAATCGACGAGGAGCGAACCGTCCGCGTCCTTCCACTGCACCTTCGCGACGAATCCGCGCGCGATGCGGATTTCCGAGCCGTGCTCCAGCTTGCGCCCCGGCTTCCCGAGCGCGCGCCAGAATTTCCCCTCCGGGCGGACGAGGAAGAGTTCGATCTCGGATTTCTTCGCGTCGTCGATCTTGCCGGTCAGCCGCGCCTTGAAGACCTTGCTGACATTCACGACGAGGACATCGCCGGCTTTCAGGAAGTCCGGCAAGTCCCTCACCTTGGCGTGCTTCAAGGCGTCCTTCATGCGGTCGATGACCAGGAGCTTCGCCGATTCGCGCGGCGAGGCAGGTTTCTGGGCGATGAGCCTTTCGGGGAGTTCGTAGTCGAAATCGGAGGTGCGCATACGGCGACATTGTACTACACTGGCCACGATATGCCCGAGTTACCCGAAGTGGAAACCCTGCGGCGGCAGATGGAAAAGGCGCTCGTCGGCCGGAAGATCCTCGGCGTCGAGGTGCGCTTCGGCGGCCGCATCAGGCCGTCGCCCAAGGCGCTCGACGCGCTCGTCGGCGCCAGGTTCAAGGCGTTCGGACGCCGCGCGAAATTGTTGCTCAGTCATTTCTCGAACGGACTCACGATCGTCACGCATCTCAAGATGACGGGTTCGTACCTTTTGAAGAAAGCGGGGGAGTCGCCGACGAAGCACGCGCATGCCGTGTTTCATCTGGATAAGAAACAAGACCTCTGGTTCGAGGATGTCCGCAAGTTCGGATTCCTGAAAATCATGAAGACGGCGGATTTGGAAAAGGAGATCTTCGACAAGGAAGGGTACGGCCCCGAGCCGCTCGATCCGTCCTTCACGTTCGCGAAGTTCAAGATGTGCGTCACGGGGCGTCCGTCGAAGAAGATCAAACCGCTCCTGATGGAGCAGTCGTGCATCGCCGGCATCGGCAACATCTATGCCGACGAGGCGTGTTGGTACGGAAAGGTCCATCCGGAGCGGACGGTCGGTTCGCTTTCGGAAAAGGAACTGAAGGGCGTCTACGGCGGCGCGTTGAAATCGCTCCGCGCGTCCGTGAAGCGCCTTGGCTCCTCGTCCGACAATTACCGCGACCTCTACGGCGAGAAGGGCGGCAATGTGCCGCACTTGTGGGTCTACGGGAGGGAAGGGAAGCCGTGCCGGCGCTGCGGCGCGAAGCTGAAGAAAATCCGGGTCGCCCAACGCGGCGCCGTGTATTGCCCCACATGCCAAAAACCGCCGCGGTCCGGAAAGTGATCGAGACCCTGAAGCGGGAATTCCCGGGCAAGGGCGCCGTCGAACTCGACCGTCCCGAGGATGTGCTTCTCGCGACGGTCCTTTCGGCGCGCACGCGCGACGAGCAGGTGCTGAAGGTCTATCCGAAGCTCCGCGCGAAGTTCCCGAAGCTCTCGGACCTCGCCGCCGCCAAGGCGTCCGACATCGAGAAGCCGCTTTCCGAGATCGGCCTCTTCCGCGCCAAGGCGCGCGCGATGAAAGGCATCGCGGCACTCCTCTTGTCGCGCCACGGCGGCAAGGTGACGCGGACGCGCGAGGAACTCACGGCCCTGCCGGGCGTCGGCCGCAAAACGGCCAACTGCGTCCTGTGCTATGCTTTCCAGGTACCGGCCATCGCGGTGGACACTCATGTGCATCGCATCGCCAACCGCCTGGGCTGGGTCCGCACGCGCACGGTCGAGGAGACCGAGACCGCGCTGGTGCGCCTCATCCCCGCGGAGCTGCATCTCCATGTGAACCGCGTCTTCGTGCAGTTCGGCCGGAAGGTCTGCCTGCCGCGCCGCCCGCGCTGCTGGACATGCCCCGTCGCGCGCGCATGCGCCTTTCCCGATAAGACTCCGAAGCCATGAGAAGAAGGGGATTCACCCTGATCGAACTCCTCGTCACGACGACCATCATCGGCGTGCTCGCCACCGCGGGCACGACCGCCTATTCGACGGTCCGCACCAAGGCGCGCGACGCCAAGCGCGTAGCCGACACCCGCACCATCCGCAACGCCATCGAGCTCTACTTCGAACAGCACGGCCGGTATCCGGACGCGGGGGTCGGCGGCATCGAGCTCGGAACTTCCGGCGCGCAGGTCCTCTCCGATGCCGGCTTCACGCCGTTCGGCGGCGAACACGGGAGCGTCTATCTCCTCAATGTGCCGTCCAACATCACGCCCGGCGGCGTTCCGTATATCTATCGGGCGACCGGTCCTGACGGCGCGCCGTGCGACGAGATCTGTCCGGGTTTCGAGGTCGCCTTCGCGCTCGAGACGCCGACGGGTTCGCTCGCGGCCGGTCCGCACCTCCTGACCGAGGGCGGCATCGAAGGCGCGGAGACGGGCGACACCGGCGTTTCCGGATTCGCCGCGGTCGCGCAATATCTGCCGTCCACCGAGCAGTTCGCGGAGACGCTGGGCGCCGCGCGCGAGATCGCCGATCTCGAGGGGGTCCAGGCGGCCAACAAGGCGGTCGTCGCGCCGGTCGCCGCGATCGCTTCGGTCGCGACCCTCGTGGCCGGACTCGCGTCGGCCGTCCCGATGGCCAACGCCGGTCAGTTCTTCCTTCTCGCCATCGGGCAGCCGCTCCTGCACTTCACGCGCCGCAAGCGCCAGGGCTGGGGCACGGTCTACAACGCCGCCACCAAGGCGCCGATCGACCTCGCCACCGTCCGCCTGCTGGACGCGCGCACCGGCCGTCCGGTCGGCGCCAAGGTGACGGACAAGGACGGCCGTTTCGCCTTCACGCCGCCCGCCGGAAGCTACCGCATCGAGGCGGTCAAGCCGGGCTTCGTCTTCCCCGCGGCGTCGCTCGCGGGCGTGGCCGAGGACGGCGCCTTCAGCGATGTCTATCACGGCACCCTCATCGAGACGGCCGAGAGCGGCAAGACGCTGACGGTCAACGTGCCGATGGATCCGGCCTTCGAGCCCGTCATGGAGGCGCATGAGCTGCTCTCCGCGCGCAACAAGAAGACGCTCCGCAGGGTCGGCGCGATGGCCGGGCCTGTCTTGGGAGCCTTCGCGCTCGCGGTCACGCCCGGAGCGCCGATGCTGCTGCTCTTCCTGGTGCAGCTCTTCCTCTATCAGCTCTACCAGCGCGCCGCCGAGCCCGCGGTGTCCGCTTCGCAGGGCACGGTCTATGACCTCGACACGCGCAAGGCCGTCAAGGGCGCGGTCGTGCGCGTCCTCTCCCTGCCGTACCACAAGGTGCTCGAATCGAAACTGACCGACGCCGAAGGCCGCTACAGCTTCCATGTCGGACCGGGGGAGTATTATCTCATCGCCCTCAAGCCCGGATACGCCAAGACGGAAACCGACCCCATCGATTTCAGCAAGATCGACAAGCCTGCCTGGATCGCTTCGGACCTGCCGATGCGCAAGGCCGACGAACCTGGAAAGGAATAGGCGTTTCGGGTACGATGACGCCATATGACGCTCATCTGGATCCTCGCCGCCAGCGGCCTTTCGGGCCTCATCGCCCTGCTCCTGCTCCTCGCGCTCTATAAGGGAAAGCTGTGGTCGCACGACCGCTCCCACCTGTTCTTGAGTTTCGCCGCCGGCACGCTGCTCACGGTCGCCCTGCTCGACCTCCTGCCGGAGGCCGTCGAGGCCTACGAGGAGATGCGCGGCGAACACGCGATCGACGGGGCCGCCCTGATGGTGCTGATCGGCTTCCTCATCTTCTTCTCCATCGAGAAGATCCTGCTGTGGTACCACTGCCACGAGGAGAAGTGCGATGTGCACACCTCGCCGACGATGGTGCTGATCGGCGACACCCTCCACAATTTCCTCGACGGCATCGCCATCGCGGTCTCGTTCCTCGTGAGCCCGGCGGTCGGCGTCGCCACGACCGTCGCCGTCTTCATCCATGAGATCCCTCAGGAAGTCGCGGACTTCAGCGTCCTGCTCTCGAAGGGGATGAAACCGCGCCGCGCCATCCTCTTCAACGCGCTCTCGGCCTTGGCCAGCCTCGCCGGCGCCGTGCTGGCCTATGCCTTCTCGACGCGCATCGAAGGCGTCTTGCCCGCGCTCTTGGCCGTCACGGCGGGCGGTTTCGTCTACATCGCCGCGGCCGATCTCATCCCCGAGATCCATAAGGAGCGGAACCGCGCTCGGATGATCCGCCAGTTCTGCTTCTTCCTGCTCGGCGTCGCGGTGATCTTCGCGGTCACGCGCGTGATGGCGCACTGATGCCGATCGACCTCGCCAGCTTCCGGGCCGTCAACGGCCTGGCCGGACGGTCGGACGCGCTCGACGCCGTCTTCATCTTCCTCGCCACCTACCTCATCTTCGTGATGACGGCGCTCGTCGCCGCGTATGTCGTTTTCGCCTGGAAGACCTCGCACTTCGAGGGCCGGGTCGAGAACCTCGCGCACGCGCTCTGGGCCGCCATCCTCGCCATCCTCGTCCAGATCCCGTTCGCGTATTTCTGGTTCCGCGCCCGCCCCTTCGCCGCGCTCGAGGATGTGGTGAAGCTCGTCGACCGCATGCCGGGGGAGAAATCCTTCCCGTCGGCCCACGCCTCGCTCGCGTTCGCCATCGCCGGCGCCATCGCGCTCCGCAACCGCGCGTGGGGAAGAGCGCTGCTCGCCTGCGCCGCGCTCGTCGCCTTCGGCCGCGTGGCCGCCGGCGTGCACTATCCTTCGGATGTCGTCGGCGGAGCGATCGTCGGCCTGCTCGCCGCGCTCGCCGCCGCGCCCGTGAAGAAGGGGATCGAACCCTATCTCGAGTTCCTGCCCGTGTTCCGCAGATATAAGAGGAGGGACGCATGACCTGGTTCCACGCCATAGCGCTCGGCATCGTCGAGGGGTTGACGGAATTCCTTCCCGTCTCCTCGACCGGGCATCTGATCCTCGCCTCGGAACTCCTCCGCGTGCCGGATTCGGAGTTCCTGAAGTCGTTCGGCATCGCCGTCCAGCTCGGCGCCATCCTGGCGGTGCTGGCCGTTTCCTGGAAGCGCCTCCTGCTCGACCGGAAGATCTTCCTGCGCGTGACCGCCGCGTTCGTCCCGACCGCCGTCATCGGCCTCGCGTTGTACGGCGTGGTGAAGACCTACCTGCTCGGCAACGCGTCGGTCGTCGTCTGGGCGCTCGTGCTGGGCGGCATCGCCCTCATCGCCTTCGAGAAGCTCTTCAAGGTCTCCGCCGCGCCGAAGACCGACCTCGCCTCGATGTCCTACAAGGACGCCGTGCTGGTCGGCCTCGCGCAGTCCGTGGCGATGGTTCCCGGCGTCTCCCGTTCGGCCGCGACCATCCTGGGCGGCATGGGGCTCGGCTGGTCGCGCGCCGCCATCGTGGAATTCTCGTTCATGCTCGCCGTCCCGACCATGGCCGCCGCGACGGGCTTCGATCTCCTGAAGTCCGGTTTCGCCTTCGGCGCGTCCGAGTTCGGCCTGCTCGCGCTCGGCATGGCGACGGCCTTCGTCGTCGCGTATGCCAGCGTGAAGTGGTTCCTGGGCTATGTCCGCACGCACGACTTCACGGCCTTCGGCGTCTATCGCATCTTCGCCGGCATCGCGTTCTGGCTCCTCATCCTCCGCTGATATGTACGCCATCCTCCTCGCCGGCGGCAGCGGCACGCGGCTGTGGCCGGTCTCCCGCAAGGGCGTGCCCAAACAGCTCCAACCCATCCTCGGCTCCGACACGCTGCTGCGTTCGACCTGGAAGCGCCTCCGCAAGGGGCTGCCGGCTTCGCGCATCCTGGTCGTCACGGGTTCCGCCCAGGCGGAACTCATCCGCAAGGATCTTCCGGAGCTTCCCGCCGGCAACCTGCTCGTCGAGCCGATGAAGCGCGACACCGCCGCCGCCATCGGGTTCGGCGCCGCGGTCGCGCTCGCCCGCGATCCGAAGGCCGTGGTCGCCACCATCAACTCCGACGCGCATGTGAAGGACGAGAAGGAGTTCTGGCGCGTGCTCAAGGTCGCGTCGAAAGCGGCCGGGAAGTCCGGCCGGATCGCGCTCGTCGGCGTGCGTCCGACCTATCCGGAGACGGGGTACGGCTACATCAAGATGGGTTCGCAGGCCATGCGTTTCCGGAACGCGAAAGGGCACGACGAGATCTTCGATGTCGAGGGCTTCCGCGAGAAACCGGATCTCGAGACCGCCAAGTCGTATGTCGCGCAGTGGGAGTATCTCTGGAACCCGACGCTCATCGTGGCCGAGGCGAAGACGCTCATGAACGCCTTCAAGACGCATCTGCCGAAGACCTGGAAGGAGCTCGAGGCCATCCGCGCCGCCTGGACGACGCCGCGCCGGGAGAAGGCGCTCGCGCGCGCCTTCGGACGCATCGCGCCCATCTCCATCGACTACGGCGTCCTGGAAAAGGAAACGAAGATGCTCGTCGTCCCGGCGGATTTCGGCTGGGCCGATGTCGGCCACTGGCGCGCGGTCCACGATGTGCTGGCGAAGAGGCCGGGCGCCAATGTCACGCGCGGGCGCAACCTCGTCGTCGATTCGGAAGGCAACCTGCTCTACAGCTTCACCGGCAAGATGCTCGCGGTCGCGGGGCTGAAGGACATGATCCTGATCGAGACGGAGGATGTCATCCTGTGCTGCCCGAAGGGTCGCGCACAGGACGTGAAGCGGCTCGTCGAGGAGATCGAACGGAAGAAGATGAAGAAGTATCTCTGATATGAAAGGCGTCCTCATCACGCTGCTCCTCGCGATCGGGTTCGGCGGCTTCGTGTTCTCGCAGGCGGGCGAACCCGTCGCCAAGGAACCCTCGGATGTCCTCTATGTCATCCCGCAGGGGTCGAGCGTGCGCGCCATCGCCGAAGGGCTCAAGGAAGCGGGGCTCATCCGCAGTCCGCGCTATTTCATGTATGTCGTCTGGCGCCGCGGACACCAGGACGCTTTCAAGTCGGGTGCCTATGAGCTGACGCCGTCGATGTCGACGGCCGAGATCGAGGCCCTGCTCGCCCGTGGACGGCCCGTCTCGAACGAGATCTCGGTCACGATCCTCGAGGGCTGGACGCTCGACGACATCGCGGACTACCTGCAGGAGAAGGGCATCGCCTCGCGCGAGGAGTTCTTCGCGGAAGCGGGGAAGAGCGCGCTCGTGACGCAGTCCGACCTCCCGGACTGGGCGGCTTCGTATCCGGCGCTCGCGAGCAAACCCGCAGGCTCTTCCCTCGAGGGCTACCTTTTCCCGGATACCTACCGCATCTTCGCCGACGGAGGCGCCGCGGCGCTCGTCCGCCGGATGCTCGAGAATTTCGAGAAGAAACTGTCTCCGGAACTGCGGGCGGAGATCGCGGCGAGCGGCCGCACGATCCACGAGATCGTCACGATGGCCTCCGTCATCGAGCGCGAAGTGCGGACGGAAGAGGACCGCGCGCTGGTCTCCGATGTCTTCTGGAAGCGCGTCGACGCCGGACGCGGTCTCGAAGCCGACTCCACCGTCAACTACATCACCGGCCATTCCAAGCCGTCCGTGAGCTACGAGGAGACGCGCATCGATCATCCGTGGAACACCTACAAGTACCGCGGCCTGCCGCCGGGACCTATCGGCAACCCGAGCCTTTCCGCCATCGTCGCCGCGATCCGCCCGAAGGCGAACCCGTACTGGTACTTCCTGACGGATCCTGCCGGCAAGGTCTACTACGGAAGGACGCTCGAAGAGCATAACGCCAATCGCATCCATCTTCGCTGATATGAGACGCCTCCTTCTCGCCGCCCTCGCGTTCCTGTGTCTCGCGCCCGCCCCGCTCGCCGCGCAGGAGCTGTGGCGCATGGAACGCTTCCGCACGGACATCGTCGTGCGCGCCGACGGCGTCGTCGAGGTGCGCGAGACGGTCGGCGCGGACTTCCTCGCCGACCGCCACGGCATCTACCGCTACATCCCGACGCAGGGCCGCGACGACCAGGGCGAAGCGTACCGCCTCGATGTCGAGCTGAACGGCGTCTGGCTCGACGGCCGGCCGGAGCGCGTGGACGCGTCGCGGCAAGGCGACCAGCTCGTCTGGAAGATCGGCAAGGCCGAGACGACGCTCCGCGGCCTCCACGAATATGTCATCGAGTACGAGGTCCGCGGCGCCATCGGGCGCTTCGAGGCGTTCGACGAGATCTACTGGAACGCCTCCGGCGAAGGCTGGGATGTGCCGCTGCCGACGGTGTCGGCCACGGTCACCCTTCCCGACGGCGTCGGCGTCACGGGCGCGCGCTGCTACACGGGCGCCTACGGCTCGACGGCGGAGGACTGCACCGTCATCGAAGCCGGGAACGCGGTCGGTTTCGTCACGCGCGGGGAGGGGACGCCGATGACCGTCGCCGTCGGATTCCCGAAGGGCGCGGTCGCGGAACCTCCGCCGCCGCCGTTCGCCGCGCGCGCCTGGGACTACGCGCCCATCCTCCTGCCGCTCGCCGCGCTGGCCTTCATGTACCGGCGCTGGAAGAAGCACGGCGACGATCCGGAACTCGCCGCGACCGTCACGCAGTTCGAGAGCGCCTGGAACATGCGCCCCGCCGAGACGCACGCCGTCATGCGCCAGTCGACCGGTCCCGGCGACCTCGCCGTCACCGTCGTCGACCTCGCCGTGCGCGGCTATCTCCGCATCGAGGAGACGAAGACGCCGGGCCTGCTCGGGTCCGGCATCGGCGCGGCCAAGGACCATGTCCTGCACCTCGTCCGCGATTACCGGAACGACGCGGAGGTGAAGCCTTTCGAGACGAAACTGCTCGAGGATCTCTTCGGCGCGGAAAATCCTCCGCCGGCGCAGGTCACGGTCTCGAAGCTCAAGGGCACCTTCCATATGAAGGCGAAGGAATTCCAGGAGAAGCTCCTGGAGCATCTCACGGCGGAGGGGTATTTCGAGAAGCATCCGAACAAGGCGCGCGGCGCGTACTTCGCCGCCGCCGTCCCGATGCTCCTGCCGCTGTTCTTCGGCCTCGCGAACGCCTGGGGCCTCGCTCTCGCGGCGAGCGGCGTGATCGTGATGCTCTTCGGCGGCG
>DYFX01000019.1:1974-6330 GCA_020724945.1 Candidatus Paceibacter sp. | reverse complement strand
CATGGCCAAGTGGACCGCGAAGGGGCACGCCGCGGCTTGGCATGCGCAGGGCTATCGGCAGTTCATCGCCGCGGTCGAGAAGCATCGCGCTCCCTGGATGGAGACGCAGGACATGTTCGAGAAGACCCTGCCGTACGCGATGGCGTTCGGACTCGGATCGCGCTGGGCCAAGGCCTTCGCGCCGCTCCAACTCCCGCCTCCGAGCTGGTACCAGGGCGCGGTCATCGGCGCCGCCTGGTCGCCGGTCGATTTCGAGAAGAGCCTGAACGGGTGGTCGAAATCGATGATCGCGGCATCTTCGCCTCCGCGCTCGAGCGGATCCGGGTCGGGCGGCGGAGGCTTCTCCGGCGGCGGAGGCGGCGGAGGCGGCGGCGGTTCATGGTAAGATGCCGCCCATGACCGCCCTCGTCCTCATCGCGCTCCTCGTCATCCTCCTTTCGGCCGTCGCCTCCGGCACCGAGGCGGCGCTCTTCAGCGTGCCGTATTCCCGCGCGCGCACGATGCTGCAGGCGGGGAAACCGGGCGCCAAGGCGCTCGTGAGGATCAAGGAGGACATGACGCGCGCCATCGGCACCATCGTCATCGTCAACAACATCGCCAACATCGTCGGTTCGGCGCTCGTCGGCGCCGTCGCCGCGGACCTGTTCTCGTCGGCCGTGCTGGGCGTCTTCTTCGCCGCCTTCACGCTGGCCATCATCATCTTCTCGGAGCTCTTCCCGAAGACGCTCGGCGAGCACCATGCCGACCGCATCGCTCCGCTGCTCGCGCCGGCCGTCGTCTTCATGATCGGCATCTTCCGGCCCGTGCTGTGGATGATCAATACGATGGTCAAGCCGTTCCATGTGCCGCATGCCATGAAGACCAAGGTCTCGGAGGAGGAGATCAAGATGATGGCGCTCCTCGGCCGCGAGGCCGGCTCCATCGAGCAGGACGAATCGGCGATGATCCGCCGCGTCTTCCGCCTGAACGACATCACGGCGGACGACATGATGACGCCTGCCGACCGTGCGGAGACCATCTCCGGCGATGTCCCGCTGGGCGAACAGCGGCGGCAAGTCCTGGACCTGCGCCATTCGCGCGTGCCCGTGACCGGCGACGCGCCCGACATCATCCTCGGCATCGCGCTCACGCGCGACCTCATCGCCGCCGTCGCGCGCGACGAGTTCCAGGCCACGCCGACGGATTTCATCCAGGAAGCCTTGCGCGTCCGGAGCGACGCCGCGGCCGACGATCTCCTGCCGCTCTTCCAGCGGAAGGAGCAGCACCTGGCCATCGTCGAGGATGCCGACGGCCGCATGGTCGGCGTCGTCACGCTCGAGGATGTCATCGAGGAGCTCGTCGGCGAGATCACCGACGAGAAGGATGTGCGTCCGGAGACCATCAAGCGCGTCTCCAAGACCGAGATCCTGGTGGACGAGGGCACATCGACGGCGCGCATCAACCACTTCTTCAATGTCGCGATCCCGTTCGACGGACAGATCGGCGAATACTTGCTCGAACGCATCGGGCGGCGGCCGAAGGTGGGAGAGTCCCTTGACGAAGGGGACCTGACCTTCGTAATCTCTTCGATGTCGCGCACGCGGCCGAAACACATCACCGTCCGCAAGCGCGGATAAGGAGGGCCTGATGGCCACGACGACCGAAGATCCTTCCCTGCGGCTCCGCCTCGCCCTTCGCGACCCTTCGCCGGAGGAGGACGCCGACGCCTTCGCCGAGCTGGTCGCCGCCTTCTGCGCGATGGGTCCGCCCGTCACGCTCGAAGGCGCGCCCGCCTTGGCCATCGCGCGGACCCTGGACCTCGCACCGAGCGTTGTCCGCGACTGGGCCGTCGGCGCCACGACCCCGACCCCGAAGTTCCGCCGGACGGCCGCCGCGAGGATCCGCCGCATGGCCATCGAGCTCGGCGTGAAGGAGGGCTGACATGGACGACGCGACGAAGCGCGCGCTCAAGGAGCAGCTGCTCCGGGACGCCGAAGCGTGGGACCATTCCGTGCGCGGCTTCCAGGACATCGTCCGCAACGCCATCGATGTCGACAAGAAGATCGCGCGCGACCTGATGAAGGCCTTCGATGTCGGCTACGACGACTTGCGCGCGTGGGGCGCCGGCACGGAAACGCCGGAGGACTATCAGCGCCATGTCATCGTCGGGAAGATCCGCGAACTGCTCGCGGAAACGCTCGGTTCATGACGGGGATCCCGCCCCGTCTTTTCATATCCGTCGGCTTGACGCGCGCGCGATTCCGCGATAGACAGGCCGCAGTCCTTTGGAGGCACCATGCACGCAGACGCTTACCTGGCCCGGTATGCCGCCGTCTGGGCGGACGGCCAGCGACCGGCCGAACCCGTCTTCCCCAACGACCCCGAATCGGAACGCCCGTTCCTGCGGTTCGCCTGGCGCGCCGTCTGCGCGCACGGCTGGCTGCAGGCCGCCGCCCTGCACGGGCTCGTCCATGGCGACGCCCGCGCGGATGCCGTGCGCTGGATGCGCGAGCACGCCGAAACCTCGGCCAAGCGCCTGGCGTATCTCCTTTCGGAGCCGGACCCGTTCGAGGCCGATCCGTTCGACGCGAGCCTGTACCTGCCCGTCGCGCCTCACGACCCCGACGGCTGGATGCATGTCGGGCTCTCCGCGCTGACCCTCGAGCTGCTGACGGATCATGCCGGCGCCCGGGCCGCGCCGGAAGGCACCTCTTCGAGGCGCGATCTGGCTTGGATGGCCGACGGCTTCCGTCTCGAACGCGGTTTCGCGCTCGCCGAAGCCGGCCGCTGCGCCTCGCGCCGGCCCGACGGCGCCGAGCGCCTGAAGGCGGCCATCGCGACCTTCCAGCCCGCGGGCGAGCTCGCCTGGAAGGACGGCTTCCTGTCCGACGCGCGCTTCGCCTTGTCGAAGCGGGTGGGGGAATACAAGCCGCTGCTCACGCACGCCATCGGCGCGCTCCGCGAGGTGCCCGAGCTCCCGCGCGACGCCTGGCCGTATCTCGAACCGCATCTCCTGCGGCACGGCGAACGCCTCGGCATCGGCCGCGTGAAGCGCTTCGCCATCCGCAAGATCGTCAACCATCTGGCAGGGAAGTGAGGAAGGAATGAGCGACCCGCATCTCGATGCCCTCATCGCGAGGATCGACGCCTACGGCACCGAAGCCGGATTCGCCAAGATCGTTGCCGATGCCTTGGCGCTCGCGCCGGAGGGTCCGGAACGCGACGCGCTCCGCAAGGCGATCGGCGCCTGCAGCGGGAAAGTCCCGCCCTCGACCGTCGACCGGTGGTCGAGGGGCGAGAGCGTCCCGGGCGAGCATGTCCGGCGCTTCGTGCTCGACCGGATCCGCGACCTGCTCCTGAACCGTCCCTGACCGGACGGTTTTTCATTTGCCCTGTTCGCCCTCCGCTCGGTACACTCCGGGTCATGAAGACCTATGTCCTCCACAAGCCGTCCGGCACCCCCGAATTCTCCATCGACTACGATGCGGAACTGAACGGGGAACAGCTCGATGTCGTGAAGAACGGCGACGGGCCGTGCCTGGTGCTGGCCGGCGCCGGGAGCGGCAAGACGCGCACCATCGTCTACCGCGTGGCGTATCTCATCGAAAAGGGCATCGCGCCCGGAGAGATCCTGCTCCTCACCTTCACCAACAAGGCGGCCAAGGAGATGCTCGAGCGCGTCTCCTCGCTCATCGGCGCGGAGCCGGGCCGCATGTGGGGCGGCACCTTCCACCATGTCTGCCACCGCATCCTGCGCGAACGGGGTGTCCGCGTCGGACTCCGCGAAGGCTTCACCATCCTCGATGCCGAGGACGCGCGCGACCTGATGAAGTCCTGCGTGCGCGAAGCCGGCGTCGACACCAAAGCCAAGCGCTTCCCGAGCCCGGCCGTGCTCTTGGCTCTCGCGTCGTACTCCGTGAACGCCGGGATGCCCGTGGCCGATGTCGTCGAAGCCAAGCACCCGAGCTTCCGCGAGATCCTGCCGTCCATCGAGGAGGTCGTCACCGCCTACCTCCGCAAGAAGCGCGCCTCCAACGCCGTCGACTTCGACGACCTGCTCGCGCTCGCCGCGCGCCTGCTGCGCGAGGACGCCGAATCGCGCGAGCGCTACGCGCGGCAGTTCCGGTACATCCTGGTCGACGAGTACCAGGACACCAACCGCCTGCAGGCCGAGATCGTGCGGCTCCTCGCCTCCGTCCACGGCAATGTGCTCGTGGTGGGGGACGACGCGCAGTCCATCTACTCCTTCCGCGGCGCCGACATCCGCAACATCCTCGACTTCCCGCGCATCTTCCCGGGCGCCAAGACCTTCCGTCTCGAGACCAACTACCGCTCGACGCCGGAGATCCTCGACCTCGCCAACGACATCATCGGCCG
>DYFX01000019.1:0-1964 GCA_020724945.1 Candidatus Paceibacter sp. | reverse complement strand
CAACGCCAACCAGTTCCCGAAGGAGCTGAAGAGCATGCGGCCGCCGTTCGCGAAGCCGTCGCTCGTGAACGCCGCCTCCGGCGCGCAGGAGGCCGAATTCATCGCCCAGCGCATGCTGGAGCTCCGCGACGAAGGCGTGAAGTTCAGCGATATGGCCGCGCTCTTCCGCGCCACCTTCCATTCGCAGGCGCTGGAGTTCGAGCTGATGAAGCGCGGCATCCCGTACGACTACCGCGGCGGCGCGAAGTTCTTCGACCGCGCCCACATCAAGGACGCCATCTCGTTCCTGAAGATCATGGTCAACAAGGACGACGAGGTCGCCTGGATGCGCGTGCTCTCGCTGCAGGTCGGCATCGGCCCCGTCGCGGCGATGAAGATCTTCGGGCGCGTGCGCGCCGCCTCGCACGAGGACGATATCGTCCCCGAGCTCGTCGCCGGACTGCCCGCGCGCATCTCGGGCGGCTGGAAGCGCTTCCTCGAGGTCTACGACGCGCTCCGCGACGCGCGGCCCTCGCCCTCCTCGATGCTCCGCGCCGTCGCCGATTCGGACTACAAGGCCTACCTCGAGAACGAATATCCGGACTACCGCGATCGCCTCGAGGATCTCGAACAGCTCGCCGGTTTCGCCGAGTCGTATCCCGACGCCGCCGCGTTCCTCGCCGACGCCGCGCTCCGCGACGACATCGCCTCCGCCGGCAAGAACGCGCGCATCCTGACCGCCGAGGACGATTCCGAGGGGAAGGTCGTGCTCTCCACCATCCACCAGGCCAAGGGCCTCGAGTGGGACGCGGTCTTCGTCATCCACATGACGCAGGGCGCCTTCCCCAACAAGCGCGCGCTGCTCGACGAGGGCGGCGTCGAGGAGGAGCGCCGCCTCTTCTATGTGGCCTGCACCCGCGCGCGCCGCGACCTGTGCCTCTCGTATCCGCTTTCCGTCGGCTACGACGCGTTCTCCTTCGAGCCGAAATCGGAATTCCTGGAGGAGATTTCCGGCGGCCTCCTCGAGGAAGTGCGCATCGAGGAATCCTACGACGACCTGCCGACCATCACCTACGACGAGTTCGGAGAACCGAAGAAGCGCCCGAGCCTTCTGCGCGACATCAGCGAATACTAGGACGAAAAAAGACCGCCTTACGGGGCGGTCTTGTCGGTCTTGGCGGGCCGCTTGCGCTCCGGGGCGCCGAGCGCGGCCTGGAGATGCTCCTTCGTGATCTCCTGGAGCGACTGGATGAGCTTGGGCGCCGACGCCGGCGTCGGCACCATCTGCGGCGGCAGGCGGTAGCGGGCGCCGCCGGAGCCGTGCTTCGAGCCGCCGTTCTTCTTGCCGAAGATCGACTCGATGAAGGCGGTCAGGTCCAGTTCCTTGCTGCGCGAGCGCACCGAGGCGCGCACCCATTCGCCGCAGACGCCCCAGACGACGATCGTGTGGGCGCCGTCGACGCGGCGGAGCCGGTCGGCGACGATCGAGAGATAGTCGCCTTCGTCCTCGCGCAGGAGTTCCGGCGCGTGCACGACGCGCACATGGTTCACCACATCGATGGTCTCGAGCATGTCGCGCTCGATCTCCAGGTAGCGCTCGGGGAGCGCGTAGTTGAAGCACTCGTCGATGAGCTCCTGTCCGGACTGCTCCATCGCCTCGACGAACGCCTGGCGGTCGTCGTGCGTGGTGGCGGGGCTCGTCAGCCGCTCGGTGTCCGAGAAGATGCCGACGGCGGTGAGTTCCGCGACATGCTGCGGGATCTCGATCTTCAGCTCCCGGAGCAGGTACCAGCCGAGCGTGGAGGCGGCGCCGCAGGTCCGGATGTAGGAGAAGCAGTCGCCGTTCACGGCGGGGTGCTCGAGGTGATGGTCGACGATGACGCCGAAGCGCTCCTTGGCGATCTGCGTCTCGAAGCGCGAATCGTCGATGCGCGACGAGTCGGCCAGCGCGACGCTCCCGGTCTCCGGCATCTCCGCGCCGGGAC
>DYFX01000018.1 GCA_020724945.1 Candidatus Paceibacter sp. | reverse complement strand
GGCGGCGCGGGCGGGACCATGCCGTTCTTCACGGCAGGCGTCCGAGCGGGCGCCGGCTCCTTTTCGGGAGCGTCCGACTTGCCCATCGTGAGGCAAGCCGCGAGGCCGAGGACAGCCAGGAGATACGGGGCGTAGTTGGTGCGATCTTCCTGCACGAAGGCTCCTTGGTCGGGGGTTCGAGGTTCGAAAGGACGACGCTGCAGGATACACGGTAAAAGCCGTTTCGTCAATCCCCGAGCCCGGCGCGGAAAAAGAAAAGACCTCCGGACGAGGTCCGAAGGTCAGTCGAAGGCTCCCTTGCCGAAGTCGGCGACGGGGGCGGAAAGGTGCCGTTGCGGCATCTTCCCGCGCTGGAACGGGACGAGGGTCGGGACGCCGTCGCGACGCGCGCCTCCGTCGACGAGCGTGACATCATCCGGGATCGGGAAGTCCCGCGCGGGCGCGGCGTCCGTGACCGGATGCGCCGCCTCCATGAAGCCTTCCCAGATGGGCAAGGCGACGGAACCGCCCGTGGCTTCCTTGGCGATGGGATCCGGCGTGAGACGCCCGACCCACACGCCGACGGCCAGGTCGGCGGTGCCGCCCATGAACCAGACATCGCGGAAGTCGTTGGTCGTGCCGGTCTTGCCGGCGACGGGACGGCGCAGGCGCTTGGCGCGCGCGCCGGTGCCGAACTCCACGACGCCCTTCAGCAGGTGCGTCATCACATAGGCGTCGCCCGAGGGGACGGCCTGCCGCGGCGCGATCGCCTCGGCCTCGTAGAGGACGTGTTCCTCCGTGAAGCCGCCGATGCCGCCCCGCCGCTCGCTCACGCGCGTGACGAAGCGTCCGGGAGCGCCGCTCGCGTGCTGGACGGGCAGGACCCGGCCGTTCGCGAGGATGGAGGCGTACCCGGCGGTATGCTCGAGGAGCGTGAGCTCCGGCGAGCCGACCGCGATCGGGAAGACGCGCTCGATCTTCGAGACGATGCCGAGCGCGCGGATCGTGGCGAGCGCCTGATCGAGGCCGACCTCGACGAGCAGCCGGACGGAAACGGAGTTCAGCGACTTCGCCAGCGCCGTCACGAGATCCACCTCGCCGTGATAGGCACGGAATCCCGGACGGCCGTTGTCGTAGTTCGTCGGACACCAGCTTCCGGAGGCGGTCGAGAGGCAGATGGGGGCGTCAAGCACGCGCGAGACCGCCGTCTCGCCCTTCATCAGGGCGGTCAGGTAGACATACGGCTTGATCGACGATCCCGTCTGCCGGCGCGACTGCGTCGCGATATCGAACTGGATCTCGCTCCAGTCGTATCCGCCCACGATGGCGCGGATCTCCCCGGTCGAGGGTTCCATGGCGACGAGCGCGGCCTGCAAGGCCTCGTAGCGAGGCTTGCCGTCCGGCCCGATGCCGCCGGTGCGGCGCGCGGTGAGCGCGTAGCGCACGGGCTGTCCCTTGGCGTCCCTGCGGGTCTCGACGCGCACGGTCATGAGGTCGCCGACGCGCAGCGCGCGTCCGGCCTGACGCCGTTCCCAAGCGACGACGCGTTTGACATCGTCGGGGTCGAGGGCGAAGCGGTTGCCGCGGACGCAGAGCGCCAGCGAGGACGCGTCGCGCCCGATGACGCGCGCGTTGGGTTCGATGGCGTTATCCGCCACCCATTCGGCCGGCGGATCGCAGCGATCGCCCGCGTCGTCGTCATGCCCTTCCGGTCCGGCGAATCCGAGACGGCGCTCGAGATCGAGCAGGCCGTAGCGGACGGCCGCCTGCGCCTTCTCCTGGAGCTCCAGGTCGAAGGTCGTGCGGATCGACAGGCCGCGCTTGTAGACCGCGTCGTAGCCGTAGGTCCTCTCGGCGAAGCGCCGGACTTCCTCGCAGGCGTACGGCGCGGCCGTCGCGTTCAGCTGATGCGAACGGCGGATGTTGACGATCTCCTCTGCGAGCGCGGCGTCGCGTTCTTCGCGCGATGCGTAGCGCAGCTCGACCATGCGGCCGAGCACATAGCGCTGGCGCGCCTTGGCGCGATCGAAGTGCCCGTCGGGCGAATCCCGCGCGGGCGCCTTGGGAAGGCCCGCCAGGATGGCGGCTTCCGCCAGCGACAGGTCCCTCACGGACTTGCCGAAGTAGCCTTGCGAGGCCGCCTCGACGCCGTAAAGGCCTTTGCCCAGGTACACATGGTTCAGGTAGACCTCGAGGATCCGTTCCTTCGCCGCGCGCTCCCCATGCTTGGCGGCCATCTGCTTCTCGAGCCGCACGGCCAGCAGGATCTCGGAGATCTTGCGCTCGTAGCTCTTGCTCGAATCCTTCAGGACGATCTGCTTGATCACCTGCTGGTCGAGCGTCGAAGCGCCCTGGCTCGTGCCGTCGGAGAAGTTCGACTTCGCCGCGCGGATGATACCGATGGGATCGACGCCGTCATGCTCCCAGAACCGCTGGTCCTCGGCCGCGATGAAGGCGTCCTGCACATGCTTCGGGATGTCCTGAAGCGGCGCGTAGATGCGGTTCTCGAGCGTGAAGGTGCACATGCGGCGTCCGTGGCGGTCATAGGCGACCGTCGAGACGACCGGCTGGTACACGGCCACGGCCGAGAGATCCTGCGGCTTGTCGGCGATGAAGTCCGACGCCAGGCCCGAGAGCGCGACGACGGACGCCACGGTGACGAAACCCCCGCCTCTCCCGCGCGGCCGTCCGACAGCCTGACCGGGACGGTCTTGCGGACGCGTTCGAGGAAATAGAACGGCGTGCGGCCGAAGATCCTCTGGCTCTGCTCCTGGCGTTCGATCGTCGGCCGCGAGATGCGGAAGACCCTGCGCGGCGGCGCGCGCCGCAGATAGGGCGTCCCGGCGAGGAGCGCCGCCGTCAGGAAGACGGCGGACGGGATCCAGGCGAGCGGGATGCGCAGGCCTTCGACGACCGCGAACGGGATCGAGATCCAGTTGCCGCCGAGCCACGCTTCGACCTCGGCGTGGAGCCAGAGGGCGATGAGCGCGGCGGCGATGGCCCAGCACGCGGCGCGCCCGAGACGGACGAACCGATTGAACTTGGCGGGCACGAGGCGCAGGCGCAGGCGCACCAGGGCGTCTTCGAAGCGGGACGGATGTCCGGCGAGGGCGGCCGCGGCGAGAAACGCCGCGACGCCGATCGCTTCGGACAGGAGCCCGATCCAGACGAGGTCGCCCGACGCCAGGATGTTCCAGCGCGCGAGCAGCGCGGCGGCGGCGACGAAGGCGCACCATGTCATGATGCGGAAGATCCGGCGCTTCCACAGGAAACGCCAGGCCTTGCCGAGCAGCCAGGCCGAGAGCCTGTACGAGGCCCACAGGATGAGGGCGCCCGGAATCGAAGCGAACGCCAGACCGACGGAGACGAGGACGCTCGCGCCCAATTGATGGGCGAAAGCGCCGACGAGGGTCGGCAGGACGGCGACCGCGATCCACAGGATGAGGACGCGCAGCAGGAGAACGGCCTCCTCGCCGAAACGCTTGAGCTTCTTCATGTGTGCTTTGCCCCCGAAATGGTTGTCGAAAGACCTTGTTTTTCAAGGTTTTTTCGCCCTTGAAACATCATCGGTATACGCCGAAACGCGCTTTTTGTCAATGAAAAGACCCCGCCTCGCTCCTTGGAGCTTCGCGGGGTCAGGGCTCGTGCTGGATGACGGCGTTCCAGCCTTCGTGGAAGTCGGAGCTGCGGCGAGGCGCGCCCGGCTTCCCGCAATCGTCTTCGCGCCCCTTCGGGAGCAGGCAGAAGGCGTGTTCGCCGAGCGTCGTCGCGTAGGTCTGCCGCTTGCCGGGCTCGATGGCGGGCTCGAGCGCCTTGCCGTCGAGGACGAGCGCATAGTCGCGGACGCCCTTGTTCTCGACCGAGAACTTCACGACGCGGCGGGCGTCGGTCGGCACCACGGGCGAGATGACGGACATGTCGCGATGCCGAGGTTCCGGCATCGTCACGATCCGCTGCGCGTTCCGTCGCCGGACGGCATCTGCGGTCGCGACCGGCGTCGTCGAAGGATCGAGGCTGCAGCCATAACGGGCGAGCGAGGACTTCAGCCCGGCGTAGCCCGTGCGCAGCTCGCGCAGGTCCCGCAGGGCGATGGTCTCGTACCGGAGGAGGTCTTCCGCTAGGGAAAGCTCGTCCGGCGTCAGCGCGGCGCCTTCGCCGTTCTTGAGCGAGGCGTGCAAGGCGGCGGCGCCCGTACGCATCTCGGCGCCGCGCGCGTCATAGGTCGCGCCGGTGACGCGGGCCAGGAGAAAGGACGATCCGGCTCGACCGGGCGCGCATGCGTCCTTGCCGTACCAGGCGAGGTCCCAGACGCCGTCGCTGACGGCCGACTGGAGGTCCGAACGGAGGCGTTCCATCTCGACGCGGGCGACTTCGACATCGCGGATCCTCGCGACCAGCGCGGAACCGAAGAGGATCTCCGGATCGCGCCAGCGCGCGTCCTTCGGCGCGAGCGCCCGCGCCTGTTCGTACGCTCCGGCGGCCTCGTCCGCCAGTCCTTTGCCGGCGAGCAGGTCGCCGCGGAACTTGTGCAGGCGCGGCACCGTCGGGAAGCGTTCCGACGCCTTCGCGTACGCCTCGACGGCGGCGTCGATGTCCCCGGCGGCCCGGAGGCAGGCGGCGAGCAGGAAGACGGCGTCGAGGTTCTCGGGCTCGCCGTCGACGACGACGGAGAGCTCGCGGGCGGCGTCGGCGTACCGGCGCTCCCCGGCATACAGTCCGGAAAGCGCGCGGCGCGTGTCGAGGTTGGCAGGGTCCAGCTCGCGGCTGCGTTCGTAGCGCGCGATCGCTTCGGCGGTGTCGCCGAGACGCGCGTGCGCTTCGCCGAGCCAGAAGTGGATGACCGCGTCATCGGGGCGCAGCTTCACCGCGGCGCGGAGGGCCGCGCGCGCGGCGTCGTACTGCCCTTCGGCGATCTCGACGCGGCCGAGCGCGACGAGCGCGCGGACATCGGCGGGATCGCGGGCGAGCGCTTCGGCGAACTGCTTGCGCGCCGCCACGGTCTTGCCGCGCTGCCAGAGCAGCCAGGCGTAGAGCCGGAGGCCGAGCTGGTAGTCGGGCCAGATGCGCACGGCGGATTCCGCCTTGTCGAGCGCCGTCTTCATCGCCGCTTCGCCCTCGCCGAGCAGGAGCGCGCGATACGCTTCCGACAGGCGGATGAAGGCGACGATGTCGGGCGACTGCGGCGCCGTCAAGGCGACGACGGCCTCCGGCGGAAGGACGATGCCGTCCTTGGCGAGGAGGGCCGTGACCTGGGAGCCGAACATCCCGTGGATGGCTCCCGACTGGACGCCGGGCCGTTCGGGCTTCGGCGTATCCTTGGACCACGCGAAGATCTTCCGCGTCTCCTCGGATGCGCCGACGCTCACCAGCTCGTCGGGCCCTACCGCGTAGAGCTCGACGGCCAGCGACCACTTCTCGACGCGGCCGCCGTAGCTGCCGGTCAGGAGATGCGTCGCGCCCGTGCGCTTGGCTTCCGCGAAGGCGGCCGCCGCGTCGATGGGAGCCCGGCGGTCCGGACGGAGCCTCGCGGTCTCGGCCGGATAGGTATGCGGGCCGACGACCGCCTCGATCTTGAGGCCGAGGGCGGGGTCGAGCGAACGCGAGAGCTCCTCGAAGCGCGCCGTGGCGAAGACCGCGAGTCCCAGCGAGACATACTCCGTCTCGGCGTGGGCGTTGCGGTCCTGGAACGGCGCCACCAGC
The DNA here is from genome assembly GCA_020724945.1 of Candidatus Paceibacter sp. Taxonomy (GTDB): domain Bacteria; phylum Patescibacteriota; class Patescibacteriia; order SG8-24; family DYFX01; genus DYFX01. The sequence goes on along the minus strand of DYFX01000018.1, from coordinate 11,991 downwards.
ACGCGGACGGTCCGCGGGGGCGGAGCGGGCGTTTCGGCGGCCGGTTCCGTCTCCGGAACGGCGGCCGACGGCTCGCCCGAACCGCAGGCGGCAAGGGCGAGCGCCAGGGTCGACAGCAGCGAAAAGGGCATTCTCATGAAGGTTCCTCCCAGCAGAGGTCTACTCCGAAAACCGCTTTTTGTCAATCGAAAAACCCGGCCATACAAGCCGGGGTATCCGCGCCGTCCGGATGACGAAACCTCGTCCGATCGCGGACACGCCGCCTCCTTTGGAAAGATCGCAGGCGCATGCTACCCTCATTCCATATGCATGGAAAGAGGCCCTCGACCCGGCGCCCGGCCGCGCGCGGTCCCAAGACCAGCTGGGAAGGCGTCGCGCGCTGGTACGGCAAGCACATGGAGAAGGAAGACACCGTGCAGGATGCGGTGGTGCTTCCGGGCGCCGAACGGCTGCTCTCCCCCGCCCCCGGCAAACGCTATCTCGATATCGCCTGCGGCGAGGGCGCCTTCACGCGCCTGATCGCCAAGAAGCAGGGCGTGAAGGTCGCCGGTTTCGACGCGTCGCCGTCGCTCATCGAACGCGCGAAGAAACTCTTCCCGCACGGCGACTACGCGGTCGCCGACGCGCGGAAGTTCGCCGCCAAGTACCCGGCCGCCTCCTTCGACGGCGCGAGCTGCCTGCTCGCCATCCAGAACATCGACGAGATCGGCCCCGTCTTCGCCGACGCCGCCAAGGTCCTGAAGCCCGGCGCGAAGCTCGTCGTCGTGATGAACCATCCCGCCTTCCGCCAGCTGCGCCAGAGCGGCTGGGGCTGGGACGAGAACCGGAAGCTGCAGTACCGCCGCGTCGACAAATACCTCGGCGCCTACGATGTCCCGGTCCAGGCGCACCCCGGTTCCGCGCCCGATGTCGTCACCCATTCGTTCCATCGTCCGCTCCAGGCCTATGTGAAGGCGCTCGCCAAGAACGGTTTCTCGATCGTCGACCTCGAGGAGTGGACCTCGCACAAGACGAGCGACTCCGGACCGAAGGCGAAAGCGGAGAACGCCGCGCGCGTCGAGATCCCGATGTTCCTGGCGCTGGTGGCGAAGAGATCTTGAGACCGAAAAGACGGCGCCGTCGCGCCGCCTTTTTCTTTTCCGTTCAGACCGAACCCGTCGCCTCCAAGAACCCCATGATGCGCACATGCGCCTCCTCGGCCGGCAGGGTCCCGTCGATGTCGGTCGCGTTGGTGAATTCCGCCTTGCGCCGCGCGTACGCCTCGGAAAGCGCGGAAAGCCATTCGGGATTCATGGCCACCTCGTCGACCTCCTCATGGAGCGTGGCGCGATGGCGCTGAAGCGAGACTTCGGCGGAGACGCTCATATGGATCGTCGCGGTCGTCATCCGGGCGAAGCGCCCGTAGCATTCGGCGAGCGCGTCGGCTTCGGCGTCCGTGACGGTCTTGAGGGCGCGGTAAACATCGGCCCAGACGGGCGCGTCGCTCCAGCCGCGGTCGACGATGAGGACATCGGCCTCTTCGTGATAGCGGTAGTAGACATCGATGAGCTGCCCGTAGAGCGCGAGCGCGAAGGCGAGCGACTCCTGCGGCGGGACCGAAAGCTGGGCCATGCGCTCGCGGTCGCCGAGCACGACGGCGCTCACGCCGCGCGCCTCGAGCGCCTTCCGGAGGAGTTCCGCCTGCGTGGACTTGCCGCTCCTCGGCATGCCCACGAATTCGATGAGTTTCATGCGTCTATGTACTGTCCTTGAAAAGCTTCTTGAGGCGTTCCGTCAGCGCGTCGCGCGTGCGGCGCGACGAAGCGCGCGTGCCGGAAGGCAGGCGCAGGCGCTCGACGCCCTTCGCGTCGAACTCCTTGTCGTACGCTTCGGCGATGGCGTCGACGCGCTCCTTGCGCTCGGCCGCGGGCATCGCGTCGAAAGCGTGGATGCCGATCTCCTCGCGGAGGTCGCGTTCGGCGAGCCGAAGCGCGAGCTCGTCCCAGAAGACGCAGTCGTCGTAGTCCTGAAGCCAGCCGGCCGCCTCCATGCGCGTCTCGAGCGCGAGCGACGGCTTGCTTTCGCCGTCCTCGTCGCGGTCGACGAGATAGCCGAGCCCCTCCTCTTCGGCGAGCTCATGGATCTTGTCGAGCACGGCGTCATGCTCGGCGCTGCGTTCGCCGTCGGGCCGATGGCCGTTCAGCACCTCTTCGCCGAGGTACGCGAGTTCGAGCAGGCGTTCCAGTTCGTTTTTCGTGAGTGCGAGATGCATAAGCGTTCAGGCCGCTTGCGCGGCGTACAATTCGACGATGTGGCGGGCGTTCGGTTCGATGTCGAGCGACGACAGCGCTTCGCGCGCCGGGATCCAAAGGTGTTCCTGCGCTTCCTCGTTGAGCGTCACGCGCTTCGAATCCGCGCGGACGACGAAGTCGACGAAGACATGCTGGGTCGCCTGATAGTAGCCGGAATTCCGGATCTGGTCGAATGTCGCGAGGTGCGCGCCCGGCCGTCCGAGCAAGCCCGTCTCCTCCTTCACCTCGCGTACCAGCGCGTCGAGCAGGCGCTCGCCCCGGCGCACCTTGCCGCCGACGACCGACCATCGGCCGCCCCACTTGTGCGTCTTGACCAGCAGGATTTCCCGCCCCTTCGAGGCGCGGCCGTCATCGTATTCGATGATGCCGCCCGCCGCGACCACGGACCCCGGCACCATCAGGTCCTCCCAGAGCCGGTGGATGGCCGCCTCGTCCGCGCGGACGGACGGCGCGGGCAACGCACCCTTCTCCGCGACATGCGCGGCGAGATCCTCCGCCGACCAGACGGAATTGCGGTGGAGGTACGCCGGATGATCGGCGATCGGCTCCTGAAAGAAGCACGGGATATTGGCGACCTGCGCGATGCCGAGCTCGTAGGAAGCGCTCTTGCCGATATACCCCTCGGGATTCACGAAATAGCTGAAGCCGTCCGGACCGAGGCGCTTGAGGTGATGGAGATACAGGAGCTCGACCATCCTGGGGTCGAGACCCTTCTCGCTCTAGAACAGCGCGAACCCGTCTTTCACGGACGCGATCTCCGCGTCCTTGGGCGCGAGCACCTCGATGCCGGCCGCCTCGAAGGCGCGCCTGGCGCGCACGATCTCCTCGAAATGCTTGCGGAAGCTGCCGTGCAGGACGCAGCGGAATCCCATATCGCCTTCATCTTACCATTCCACATCGCGGATGTCGATCTCGTCGGGCGCATCCTTCACCCACTCGATCGGCGGCTGACCTTCGGAAACCAGATACGCGTTCGCCTTGCTGAAATGCCGGCAGCCGAAGAAGCCGTTATGCGCCGAGAGCGGGCTCGGGTGCGGCGCGGTCAGCACGAGATGCTTCGCCCGGTCGATGTGCGCCCCTTTCTTCTGCGCGTACGCGCCCCAAAGCATGAAGACGAGACCTTCCCGCTCCTCGGAAAGCTTCCTGACGATCGCGTCGGTGAACTCCTCCCAGCCCTTGCCTTGATGCGAACCGGCGCTCCCCGCCTCGACGGTCAGCGTGGCGTTCAGGAGCAGCACGCCCTGCCTCGCCCAATGTTCGAGGTTGCCGGAGGCGGGAATCGGCAGCCCGAGATCCCGATGGATTTCCTTGAAGATGTTCTGGAGCGACGGCGGTTTCGGCACGCCGTCCGGCACGGAGAAGCAGAGGCCGTGCGCCTGGCCGGGGCCGTGATACGGATCCTGTCCGAGGATGACGACGCGCACCCCCTCGAACGGGACGGCATCGAGCGCGGCGAAGACGCACTTGGGCGCAGGATAGACGGTCTTGGCCACATAGGCGCCCCGCACGAATTCCGCCAACGCCTTGAAGGAGGGTTTCTCGAACTCCTCCTTCAGCCGCGTTTTCCAGGATTCCGCGAGGCGCACTTCCATAGTCCGCCCATTACAGCCGCTTCCGGGACTTCCCGTCAATCAGCGCCGCCTTCGCCGCGCGCGTCAGGCGCTTGATCGAGGCCTCGAGCTTCAGGGCGGCGCTCCGATCCTTCACGGACCGCTTCCAGACGAGCGCGACGGGGCCGCGGCCGCGCGTATATTTCGCGCCCTTCCCCGCGGCATGCGCCGCGAAACGCCGCGCGAGGTCGCTGGTCGCGCCCGCATAGAATGTCCCGTCGGCGCATTTCAGGATATAGGCGTACTAGCGCATAGGCGTCACGCCGTGAGGTCCTCCTCGAATTCCCCTTCGACATGCTTCGGCGGGACGACATAGATGTCCCACCACGCGCGCAGGATGGCGGGAATCTCGCGGAGCAGGAAGGAGGTCCCCTTCGCGTACGGCTGGAGACTGGCGGAGACGCCGGCGCTGCGGATGCCGAGCCGTTCGCAGGTCCAGATGGCGCGCGGCAGATGGAACGCCTGCGTGACGAGGATCGCGTCCTCGACGGCCCAGAGCGACCGTGCCCGGGCGCAGGTGTCGTAGGTGCGGCGTCCGGCGTAGTCGACGGCGAGGGCGCCCGGATCCACGCCGAACTCCTCGACGAGCGCGTCGTGCATCGCTTGCGGTTCGTTGTACGCCTCGAAGCGGTTGTCTCCGGAGACGAGGATGCGCTTCACCTTGCCTTGGCGATACAGATCCGCCGCGACGGTCAGGCGATCGCGCAGGATGTCCGACGGCTTCCCGTCGCGGCGAAGCCCCGCGCCGAAGACGATGGCGACCGGCGCTTCCGGCGCATCCTCCGGCGAGAGCGCCATCTTGTCGCGCGCCGAAACGAAAGTCCGGACCGGGATGGCCAGGAGCGTGGCGATGACGATGACCGCGACGACCGACGGTACGAGGCGCATACCGGTTCAGGGTACGAAAAACCGCGCTTCGTGGGAAGCGCGGTCAGCGACCGTTCAGGCGGGCGACGAGCGGATCGTCGGCGCGGTTCTGCGGGGCCATCACGACCATGCCCGTGTCGACGAGCGTGCCCTTGAGGTCGCCGAACGCGATGACGGTGACTTCGTCGCCGGGCCCGAGCTTGGGATAGAAGCGGCGCAATCCGGCGAGCAGGTCCTCGCGGTCGGCATAGCCTGCGCGGCGGAGCTTGAGGTCCGGGACCTCGTCGAGGCGGCAGTGCGCCACTTCGGTGACTTCGGCCATCACGCAGGCCGAAGCGATGTGGCAGCAGAGCATCACCGGCTTGCCGACCTGGTAGGCGCGGCGGCCCGTGCGGATCGTGACGGTGCAGTTCTTCAGGATGACATCGCTCCACAGGGCGACATCGGGCGCGAAGAGCAGGGCTTGCAAGGCGGGTTCCATCGTTCCTCCAGGAATGACCTGCGCCGAGCCTGACACGCGCATCGCGCCTTGTCAAAGGGCCGCTTCCGTGCTATCCTCCCATCGTTCCAGGCCCGCCAGGGGGCTTGGTGAAGTGGTATCACAAGGGTCTCCAAAACCCTTGTCGTGGGTTCGATTCCTACAGCCCCTGCCATGAAAGACCGACCGCACTGCGGTCGGTCTTTCATTTTTCGCAAACGCGCAAAAAAGCGCGACCGGATACTTTTTGCGCGCTTGGGTGGCGGGAGAATGAAAACCGCTCGCGGGTGCGAGCGGGTCTTTTTACGGCGTCATGTATTCGAGCGCGTCGAGCCATTCGGCGACTTCCGCTTCCGTCTTCACATAGCCGCGGATGTCGGTGGTCGTGGCGCTCTCGTGGATGCCGAAGTGCAGGTGCTTGCGGGTACCGTCGGTCTCGGGACCGTACCCGGTCCCGAGCACGCCGAGCTTCCGTCCGGGCTTGAGGACTTCCCCCACCCTCGCCGCGACGCTCTCCACGCGCATATGCCCGTAGATGACGACGACCCCCTTGCCGTCCAGCTTGCAGCGCTGGACGGCGACGCCGCCGTAGCCGCGCGCCCATGTCTTGAGCAGCAGCGGACCCTCGCAGGCGACGAAGATCGGGACATCGATGTCCTCCTCGCCCTCGAAGATCTCGAAGTCGACGCCGACATGGAAGCCGTCGAACCTGTCGTTCGGGACCGGCGAGGTGTGCGGATGGATCTCGATGCCGAACGGCTTCTTGGTGACGCGCGACGCGGCATGGGAGATCGGCGGGAAGAGCGTCTCGGCCGACGGGATCTCGATGGCGCGCCATGCGGCGGCGACATCCGGCTCCTGCGGCGTTCCGGATTCGGCCTCCTTCGGCGCGTCCGCGGCCTCGGAGGGCGGCGCGACGAAAACGGCCTCCGCGGCCGGAGCGGCGGGGAACGCGACGGCCACATGCGCGATGGCGGCGGAAACCGCGACCAACGCGACGATGGCGTACAGGATGGGGTGGAGGCGCGTGGACATAGGGAAATGACGGTCTATCGTAGCGCAAAAAAACGGTTTTGGCAAGCCCTCACGGGGCATCCGGCACATTGACCCGATAGGTTTCCTCGAGTTTCCCGATTTCCGGACGCGCCAGGCGGTCGGTCCGATACAGGAGGTCGGCGACGGCCATGAGGCCGGCGAGGGTCAGTCCGACGCTGAAGGCGGTGAAGCCGTGCCCGCGGTTGAGGAGCATTAGGACGCCCGCCGATCCCGCGATGGTCAGGTAGACGGCCCAGCCCTGGGCCTGGAGGCCGCCCGCCAGCGACCGTTCGAGCGGACGGCGTTCGAGCGCGATGTCGCGCGTCGTCTGCAGCATGTCGTGCCAGAGCGCGCGGTCGCGCTCGGTCGCGGGCGCGAACCGGTAGACCGTCATCGCCAGTTCCCTGTACTCGTCGCGCGCCTTGGCGTAGGCCATGAGGTCCGCCCCGACATGCCGATGGTAGCCGAGCAGGGCGCGGTGCAGGCGGCTCCCCCACGCGCGATCGTCCAGGGACGCCGAGATGTTGTAGAGCCTCCGCAGGCGCGTGAGCTCGACCTCGACCGCCGTGCGCAGCCGCTTGCGCCGCTCGAGCGCGCGGTTGATGAAGAAGCCCGAGAGGAACGAGAAGAGCAGGAGGGCGTTGAAGACGCTCGAGGAGGAGTCCGCATGCGCGCCGAGCGGCAGGCCGTAGGACAGCGCGAAAGCGACGGCCATGAACGCCGCGATGCGGTTGAAGGCATACAGCGCTTCGTACATATGTCCCCAGCATACGCTTCCGGACGGCAAAAGAAAAAATGACGCCTTGGGCGTCATCTTGAGCGCGGCCGAAGGGCCGAGAAGGGCGTTCAGCGCATCTCGATCCCGATCTTCCTGACCAGCGGACCGTCGGTGAGGCGCAGGATGTGCTCGGTCCCGTGGGCGAGGCTCACGATCGGCGCGTCCCAGGTCGCGTGGTGCGGCCGTTCCTTCTTCACGAAGATCCCCTTCATGAAGCTCGACGCGAGCGTCCGGTTCCGGACGGAGTTCAGCGCCTCGGCCAGCTCGTCGATCGTCCCGTTCGCGGGATAGATCTCGATGTGGTCGAAACCCTGCAGCTCGGCGCGCATCGTCTTGGGCTCGGAGAGCTCCAGCACGCGCAGGCCGCCGAAGGGCGTCGGGATGGGGTCGACGAGGCCGATCGCGGCCACGCGCCGTCCCGAGATGACGGTCTGGTGGAGGAAGCGGCAGCCGGTCCAGCCGTCGGCATACTCCTCGAAGCGGCCCCGCAGCTCGTCGTACTCGCGGACCTCGCGGCACTTGTAGCTCAAGTGATCCGCCGCGGGCGCGAACGAGGCGTGCAGGAGCGCGTGCGCGTGCGCCCAGTTCCGGAAGGCGTCGAGGAGCGGAACGGCGCGGACGCGCAGGAAATGATCGAGGAACGAAGGCGTGTCTTCTTTCCGCATGCGACGAGCCTAGCATGCCGGCCCGAAAAGCAAAACCGCCCTTTCGGGCGGCTCGGGAGCTTATTTCGTCTCCTTGTGCGAGGTGTGCTTCTTGCACCACTCGCAGTGCTTCTGCATCTCAAGGCGGGCCTTGAGCTTCTTCTTGTTCTTGTGGGAGTGGTAGTTCACCCGCTTGCACTCGGTGCACTCCAGCTTGATGAGGTTGTCCTGGGACATAGGATCGAGCTTACTAAGATGCAGGGAGCTTACTCAACGGAGATGGCGCTGTCAAGGGGTAAATCGGCGTACTCCTCCGCGTTCCGCGTGAACCGCTTTTGCCCGTTTTTAGCGGCAGCGATTCTCAGGCGAATGGAGCTGCGGACGAATTCTTTCTTTGGCACGAAATAGATGTCGCGGCTGGAGGCGTCGCAGATGGCAATCGTGTCAACCTCAGCTTTCGTATACTTTCGGACTGACCAGTTGTTGCAGCTTCTGAGGTTGGCTTCGAGCACGCCGCCCTTCGGCATCACGCACTTTACCTGTACACGAATGAACGCTCCTCGTTTCTCAGCGATAAGATCGTATCGGGCGTTTTCGCCAAAAGGAAACGAAACGGTCCAACCATTCTTGATGAACGCCGCAGCCACGGCCAGTTCACCATAACTACCCTGCGTTTTCTTATGCATGATTCTCAATCGTATGGAGCCGGCGGAGGGATTTGAACCCACGATCTTCGCTTTACAAAAGCGCTGCTCTACCGCTGAGCTACACCGGCATTAACCGATTGAGCGTCCCAAACGAGACCTCTTTCATGCAATACCCGGCAAGATTCTCGATGTGAATCAAGGACCTTGCCTGGTGGGCAGTCAAGGATTCGAACCTTGGAAGGCACAAGGCCAGCAGATTTACAGTCTGCCCTCGTTGACCGCTTGAGTAACTGCCCTGGAGCCGACGACCGGGATCGAACCGGTGACCTTGTCCTTACCATGGACACGCTCTACCAACTGAGCTACGTCGGCGTGGATGTTCAAGCCCGTTCGAGCATCGCGTCGATCCGGGCGCGGAACTCCGCGAGTTTGGCGTTCTCGGGGTTCGCGTCCTCGAGGGCGCCCAGGGCTTCGCGGGCCGAATCCGGGTCGCCTACGAGTATACTCGCCTCCAGGAAATAATCAAGGTACTTGGGGTGGTGCGGTTCGACCTGGAGCGCCATACGGAACTGTTCCTGGGCTTTTTTGGCCTGTCCCGCCGCGAGATAGACCCGTCCCAGATCCGCCCGGTAGGCGGTCGCGTTCGGGGAAACCTCGATGGACCGCAGGTAGCGGGCCTCGGCTTCCTGGAAGTTGCCGCGCGAAGCCTCGACCTGGCCGAGGCGCCCCAAGGCCCGATCGTCGTCTCCCGTGAGACGCAGGAGGAACTCCAGCGTCTCGGCGGCCTGATCGTAGAGCTTCTGCTCGATGTAGAGCTCGGCGAGGCCGCGGTACGCGTCGAGATTCTTGGCGTCGCGCTTGAGCAGTTCGATGTAGAGGCGCTCCGATTCCTCGTAGCGCTCGTCCTCGCAGGCCTTCTCGGCCGCCTCGAGGCTGGCGGCGGGGACGGCGGCCGAGGACGGCTTGGCGGAAGCCGAGCCGCCGTCCATCTTCTCCTCCATCTTCTTGAGCGAACCGTACGCGCGTTCGTACAGGCCCTTCACGCGGCCCGAAGCCTTGGCCGTGACGGTCGCCGTCTTGCCGGCGAGCGCGCCGAGCGAGCGGTCGAAGCGATCCTTCATGATGCGCGACTTCAACTCCGCATGGCGCTCCTTGGCCATGGTCGAGAGGTCGATCAGCTTGAGCTGGGGGAATTTCTTCACCAGGACGCTCCAGATGAGCGCGACGCCGGCGGCGACGAGGACGATGCCGATGATGTTCCACATATCAGGAGGCGAAAGCTTCGAAGAAGGCGCGGACGGCGTCCGGGCGCGCCGAGGCGCCGCCGACCAGGAGGCCGCCGACATCCGGCAGATCGAGATACGGCCTGAAGTTTTCCGGATCGACCGAGCCGCCATAGAGGATCGCCGCATCGGGACCGGCGATGCCGCGGATGCATGCATGCATCTTCGCCACATCGTCCGGCGAACAGGGCGTGCCGGTGCCGATGGCCCAGCGCGGCTCGTACGCGACGATGAAGGGCGCCTCGGACGGAAGCGCGGCCATCATGGCGGCGAGCTGCGCGCGGACGATCTCCTCCTGGCGGCCGGCTTCGCGCTCCTCCTTGAGTTCGCCGACGCAGACGACCGGCGTCATGCCGTCGGCCGCGACGGCCGCGGCCTTGCGGGCGACGATCTCGTCGGTCTCCCCCATCGCGCGCCGTTCGGAGTGGCCGACGATGACATGCTTCACGCCGAGCGCGGCGAGCTGTTTCGGGGCGACCTCTCCGGTATAGGCGCCCTCGTCCTTCCAAAAGGCGTCTTGGGCGCCGAGCGCGACCTTCGAAGCGGCGAGGACGCGCGCGACGCGTTCGAGCGCGGTGAAGCCCGGCGCGACGGCCACATCGACCGACGCCGAAAGCGCGCCCTCCGCGTAGGAACGCGCGAGCGCCTCGGCCTCGTCGTCGCCGAGATACATCTTCCAGTTGGCGAAGAAAAGCTTGCGCATATCAGGCCGGGACGCGGAGCAGCTTCATGAACGGTTTCTTGTCCTTGAACGGTCCGATGAGCGCGGCGGAGAGTCCGCTCGTGCGGAAGACCTCGCGGGTGACCGCCTTCACATCCTCGCGGGTGACGGCGTCGACGCGGGCGAGGCGCTCCTCGGGCGTGAGGATGCGGCGCTGGAGCAGCTCCTGCTTGGCGAAGAATTCCGCCAGCGCGCTCGATTCCTCGAGACCGAGCACCGTCTTGCCCTTGATGTATTCCTTGGCGCGCGTGAGCTCCTCGGCGGTGACGCCCGACTTCACCGTCTTGCCGATCTCCTTCAGGATGACGGCGATGCCTTCCTCGATCTTGGCCTTCGTGAGCCCGGCCTGGATCGCGAAGTTGCCGACATCCTGGTACGGGCTCAAGCTCGCCCGGACCGAATAGGCCAGGCCGCGCCGCTCGCGGACCTCGGTGAAGAGGCGGCTCGACATGCCGCCGCCCAGGACCGTCGAGAGGACGGACAGCGCGGCCAGTTTCTTATGGCCGTACGGGAACCCCGGAAACCCGAGCGTGAACTGCACCTGCTCGGTCTCCTTGTATTTCAGCGCCAGGCGCGGGCCGCCGCGGCGGAGCGAGGATTTCGGATAGCCCTGCGGCTTGCGCTTCGGCTCGCGGACCGCGCCGAAGGTCGATTCGAGCAGCGCGTCGACTTCGGGCCCGATCTTGCCGGCCACGGCGATGACCGTCTTCGACGGCACATAGTGCGCGGCGCGGTATTTCATGAGCATCGCCCGGTCGATGCCGTCCATCGTCCGGTGCGTGCCGGCGATCGGACGCGCGAGCGTGCCGTCGTAAACCAGCTCCTCGAGCAGTTCCTCGGCGTGCATGATGGGATTGTCCTCGTACATGTTGATCTCCTCCTTGATGACCTCGCGCTCGCGCTCGCATTCCTCGTGCGCGTAGGCCGAATGGAAGAGCATGTCGTGCAGCATGTCGACGGCCAAGGGGGTCTTGGACGCGTTCAGCTTGATGTAATAGCCGGTGTAGTCCTTGCCCGTGAAGGCGTTGTAGTCGGCCCCGACGGAATCGAGGTCGCGGCTGATGTCCAGCGTGGAAGGACGGCGCTCGGTGCCCTTGAACATCATATGCTCGACGAAGTGCGAGGCGCCGGCGAGCCTGGCGGACTCGTAGCGGCTGCCGACCTCGAAGAGCACCAGCACCGTGCAGGCCTGCGTGTCATGCGAGGGCACCATGATGACGCGGGTGCCGTTCTTGAGCGTGGTCTTCTGGTACAAGGACATGCTAGAGACCGAGGTTGGAGGCGAGGTACGCTTCCAGTTCGGCGATCTTCACGCGCTCCTGCTTCATGGTATCACGGTCGCGCACGGTGACGGCCTGGTCGTCCAGGGTCTCGAAATCGTAGGTGATGCAGTAGGGCGTGCCGATCTCGTCCTGGCGGCGGTAGCGCTTGCCGATGGACTGCGTCTCGTCGTAATCGGTCATCCAGCGCCTGCGGAGCGTCGCGGCGAGCGCGCGGGCGGGACCGGAGAGCTCCGGCTTCTTGGAAAGCGGGAGCACGGCCGCCTTGAACGGCGCGAGCGCCTTCGGGAAGCGCATGACGACGCGCAGGTCGTTCTCCCCTTCCTCGGAGGTCGGGGGCTGCTCCTCATGGTACTC
>DYFX01000017.1 GCA_020724945.1 Candidatus Paceibacter sp. | reverse complement strand
CTGCCGTTCTGGCAGGTCGTCCCCTCGGGACAGCCTTCCGTCTCGCAGGTCGGCGGCTCCTCGTCGGGCACGCACGCGCCGTCTTGGCAGGTGCTGCCTTCCGGACAGCCTTCCGTCTCGCAGGTCGGCGGTTCCTCGTCAGGGACGCAGCTGCCGTTCTGGCAGGTCGTCCCCTCGGGACAGCCTTCCGTCTCGCAGGTCGGCGTGCCGCCGTCGGGATCGCCGCCGTCGGGAGGCATCGTGCCTCCATCCGGCGGCAGCGTGCCCCCGTCGGGCGGGCAGTCGTCGGTGCAGCCGGCATCCGGCGCATCGTCGTCCTCGGTGCCCGACGGGTAGTGGGCACAGGCGAGGATGGTCAGGGTGAGCGTGAATCCGAAGAGCGTGAGCAGTCTGGTCGTCATGGTTTCCCCCTTCTCGTTACCAGTTCCAGCTCAGGAAGGCGCCACCATTGGCGCCGACCGAGAGATCCTTGTCGCTGGAGTCCGGGCCGTAGGACGATCCGCCGATGAAGGCGGATGCCTCGACGCGGAGCGTCACATCGTCCCATCGCTTGCGCAGCACGACGCCGGGCGTGAGCCCGAGGTAGCCGCCGTCCTCCTTGTTCGGGAGGGTGCCGTTGATGCTCTGCGAGGCGAGCCCGACCGAGAGGCCGAGCCAGTCCCGCTGCTTCATCCAGCGCGTGAGGGCGATGCGGAGCATCAGCCCGTTCTCGCGCCCCGGCGACCAGTCGTAGCCGTCCGCGCCCGTGGCGAGGCCGGCGGCGATGGTCAGTTCGGTGCGCGCGTTCAGCGGCGCCTGCAGCTGGAGCGCGAGGCCCCATGCCCAGGCGTGCCCCTTCTCGGGAGCGTAGACGCCGCCCATCACGCCGAGGGCGATGTTGAGCGGGGTCATGACGCCGGCAGGACCTTGCGGGCCCGCCGGACCTTGCGGTCCTTCGGGGCCGCGCTCGCCGGCCGGGCCGCCGGGACCTTCCGGACCTTGCGGTCCTTCGGGCCCGCGCGGGCCTTCCGGTCCGCGGGGACCTTCGGGGCAGACATGCGTCACGGGCGGCGGCGCCTTCCGCTTCTTGCGCTTCACCTTCTTGGCCGGCGTCTTCTTGGGCGCGGGCGGGCAGACGGTGACGGGCGCGAGCGGGGGAGCCTCCTGGGCGAACGCGGGGCTCGCGGGCAGGAGCAGGGCGAAGGCGATCAGGGCGACGATGGACCTCATGGGTGTTCCTCCTTTCTTGAAGGGAACGGGTTGACGGTAAGGAAACCTGGGATTCTTCGTCTGTATCCGTATGGGTGAAATGAGCGGCCCCTTTCTATGGGTTGGCGCGATTTTAGGCTAACCCGGGGTAAATGTCAAGAGAAGCGAGATGGGCCAGCCCGGGCGTTGACAGTCCGTCGCCGCTCCTTTAGAGTGTCCTTGTTCGCGGTAATAGCTCAGTTGGTAGAGCGTCTCCTTGCCAAGGAGAAGGTCGCCAGTTCGAATCTGGTTTACCGCTCCATGCGAAACCCCCGGTCATGCGCCGGGGGTTTCGCTGTATCCGACGCTTCACTCCCACGCGACCGGCTCGACCGCCGTCTGCGTGAGCGCGAGGCGTCTGATGCGCTGCGCTCGGAGGTACGCGGCCAGGCCGACCGCGCCGGCCGCCCCCGTCAGTCCGGCGGCGAGCGGAACCGGAAGCCGCGTCGTCCCCGATGCGGCGCGAGGTTCGTCGACATGCGCCTTCTCGAGCGTGAGCGCCTGCGCGTGCGGCAGGACGACGCGCGGCCGCGCGCCGGGCGCGACGAAGCCTTCGATGCGCACGAGGTCCCCCGGCGCGAGCGCGGAAGACGAACCCGTCAGCGCGAGCACATCGCCTTCGATTCCGCCGAGCTTCACTTCGAGCGCGGTGCCGCGGATGGCGACGACTTCCGCGATGAAGCGATACCCGCCGGCGGCATCGGGCCAGGCGTCGATCGGCGCGTAGTCCGCCGCGTCCGCGCCCGTCACCCGCACGGAGTTCGGGTTCGCGAGCAGGAACGCGACGGCGCCTTCCGTCTTCGACTGCGCGACGAACGCGATGCGGTCGCCGGTCTTCCAGGGAGCCGACACGCCCTTCGAGAAGCGGAGTTCCTCCAGCACGCCGTCGATCAGCACATAGGCGCGGGTCTTGGCGTAGACGCCCGGCGGCACGGCGACGGTCGCGGCATACGCCTCGCCCTTATACTTCGGAGAAGGCGTCTTCGCGGCCGCCTTCGGTTTCGCGGGACTCATGGCGGGCTTGGCCGGAGCGGCGACGATCGCGGGCTTCGGCGCCGCGTCCGCGACGGCCGCCGCGATGGCCGTCGGCGCCTGCGCGGGTAGCGCGATGGTGTCGACCGCGGGCGGCATGCGCGTCGTCGATGCCGGCGTTTCCGCCGGCGCCGCCTCTTCCGTGAAGATGTTCGGCGCGCCCGGCGTCGGGGTCAGCGTCGTGACGAACGCTTCCTGCAGTTCGACGCGCATGACGGCGTGCCCCTTGGCGGTCTTGCCGTAGGCGACGCGGTCGAGCTCGCGGCCGAGCGCGTCCTTCAGGACGACGGTGTCGCCGTCGTTGTTCAGCGAACCCTTCGGCGATCCGATGACGAGGCGGCCCCACGGCAGGAGGAGTCCGGAGAGACGCGTCTTCGTGCCGGCGGCGTCTTCCACCGTCCAGCCGTCCAGGAACTCGCCGACGCTCGACGGGTTCACGAGCTCGATCCACTCTTCTTCGCCGGAGAGCGGCGACGGATAGATCTCGGAGAGCCGCATCGGGCTCATCGGTTCGACGGGCGGCGCGGTCGGCGGCGAGACTTCATCTTCGACGGCGGTTTCAGGCAGCGCGGTCGCCGATCCCGTCGCGGACTCCTCGTCGGCAGGCGCGGCAACGGCCTCCGTCGCGGCGCAGATCCCCGGCGTCCCGAACTCCGGCGCGCCTTCGTCGAATCCGATCGCCGCCGTCGCCGTCAGCCATGGCGCGTCGCGGCCCGCGCGTTCCATCGAGGCCTTCGCGTCGCCGGTCGCGCCGGCCGGGGGAGCGCCGCCGTCGCCCGCGGTATCGACGACGGCGCCGGACGCGTCGCGCAGGACGATGGCGAGCGCGGAGTTGGAGAGCGCGACCGCCGTCGTGACGAGATCCGGCTCGGCGGCGAGCGTCGACTTCGCGTCGTCGGCCGCGTAGTTCGCGACGAGGAACGCGCCGCGCGCGGGGATGGCGCTTCCCTCCGGCAGGATGATGGGCGAAGACGCGGCGCCCTCGATCGACCAACCGGACAAATCCGTGCCGGCCGCGGCGCAGATCTCGAACCATTCGTCGGCGAGCGAGGCGGACGAGCCGGCCCAGGCGACTTCGGACACGAACGCGCCTTCCGCCCGGGCGGCGAAGGGGAGCAGGAACAGGAGCGAGCACGCGGCCAGGAGACGATGCATAGGAGTGCGTGATGAGTAAGCGCCCGCGTCCTAGCAGAGGCCGCGTTTTTCACGCAAGGGGTTGACGCGCGGGCCGCGCCGCCGTATCGTCGCGCCGTTCCTTCCAAAGGAGTCCGCATGCGAAGCAAGTTCTGGTGGTTCACCTCGGCCGTCCTCATTTGGGCGGCGACCGCCTTCATCGCGCTCGTGGCGATGCTGTTCGAATCGCTCGAATACCTCTTCACCGCGCAGGATGACGCCGCCGTCACCCTGGCCGGAGGCTACGCCATCTTCCTGGCCGCGGGCGCCTCCTCCGCGCTCGCATGGGTGATCGCGGGTCCGAAGGAAAGGCGTTCGGGGTTCCGCGCCGTCTGCGGCGACCTCGCCGCGCAAGCCGGGGCCGTCGCGCTGGGCGGCCTCATCGCCTGCCTCTTCTCGCTGTCCGCCCTCGTCGCCCTCGCCGCCGGAGCGGCCGCGTTCATCGCGGCGGCGCGCTACACCGGCCATGACGAGGATCGCGCGTGGATCCGACCGGGCCTGATCGGCCTCGCGGCGGCTTCGTCCGGGTTCGTGATCGTCATCGTCCACCTCTGAAACGGCATCTCCGCACGACGGCTCCGGCCGTCTTTTTTCGTCCGCCCGGCGAAGCGCTTGACAGCCTGCAGGCCCGGAGCTACCCTCCCGCAATCGTTCCTTCCAGAAAGAGGTATCTTCGATGCAAAAAGCGTTCGCCGATCGGATCCGCCGTCTCGTTTCCGCCGCGCGCGCGAAGAGAGATGCGGAATCCACGGGCCTGCTCGCCGCGGTCATCCGTGTGCACAGGATGCAGACCTGGTTCCAGCGCCGCCGCGGCGTGGCCATGGCGCGCCTCGCGTGCGGCCCGTGCCGCAAGGAGCGCCTCTTCACCATCTGGACCGACGGGCGCTACCGCTGCCTCGCCTGCCTCTACGCCGGCGTGCGGGCGGGGCACGACGAGACGGCCGCGATGTACGGGGATCCGGCCGCGATGGCCGCGTTCTCCGCCGCCTGGCTGGCCTATGTGGCCCGCATCGAGGCGATGGAGGAGCCGTGGACCTCGCCGTCCGCCTCCACCCTGATCAGGCTCAATCACCTCGCGTCGCCTCCGCCGCCGGTCTGCACGATCGGCATCTGCGGACCCTGCGGCGGCTATCGCCCTTTCATGCGGCGCGAGGACGGCGACGCCGGCTGCATCTCCTGCCTGATGCAGGGCCGCATCGTCGAGATCGAGATCGAGGTCGCGGACGACGAAGTCGCCGCCTGACGCATGCCCTCTCCGGGGCATTTTTCATTTGCGGAGCCGCACGGGATGCCGTACGCTGGCGGCACGAGCCGTGGTGGCGAAATGGCAGACGCGCCGGCCTTAGGAGCCGGTGGGGGAAACCCCGTAGAGGTTCAAGTCCTCTTCACGGCACCAGTGCCCTTCCCGGGCGTTTTTTGTTACGCTGGTGGAGGTCCCTTGAAAGGAGGCCGCCATGCCGAACGACCGGCGCACGCGCGAGAAGCGCCGGGCGCATCGGCTCGCCTGGCGCCTCATCGACTTCATGGAGGCGAATGTCCAGTGGCGCATCCGCTTCATGCCGCTGGAGGCCGACGCCCGCGCGCGGATGAGCCTCGGGTTCGCGGCCGACGATTATCTCGTCGGCGCGACGATTCCCGAGCGGCACCTGCTCGCGCTCGATCAGATGTTCGCCGATCTCTTCGCGGTGCTCATCCATGAGTGCCTGCACGCCATGCTGCCGGACGCTTCGGAAACGCGCGTCCTGGAACTCGAGAAGCTCGTGCGGCGCCACCTGACCCCGCGCCAGGCCCGCGCCTTCATCATCATCCTGCACCGCCGCCTCGAGTAGGCGGTTTTTTCGATGGCGCGCCTCGATGAGGCGCCTCGTCGTCAGCGCGTCTCATGCGTCCGCGGACGGCGGTGAAGACCCGCCCCGGACGCCTTGACACGCCGCATGACCGGTGCTTGAATGCCCGGTCGCGCGCCACCGTTCGACCGCGGAGCTTCCGCTCCGCGCGCACCTTCCAACGAAAGGATACGACATGCCGGAGACGCGCATCCTCCTCGCCTGCCCGCAGATGGACGACCTCGCCGACGACATCGTCCGCCGCAACTCGGACATCCACCGTGGCGGCCTGGACTGGAAGCGGTTCCCCGACCGCTTCCCGGACCTGATGCTCCACGATGTCGACCGGCTCGTCCGGCACGATGTCAGCTTCCTCGCCTGCTTCGATGACCCCGCGGTCATCTTCGAGCAGTGGAGCCTCATGCGCCATGTCGCGCGCCTGAAGCCCAAGAGCTTCCGCATCCTGCTGCCCTACTTCCCGACGGGCACCATGGAGCGCAGCGATCACGAGGGCCAGGTGGCCACCGCCGAGTCGCTCGCCATGATGCTCTCGTCGCTGCCGGCGGCCGGACCCGGACCGATCCCGGTCTACATCTGGGACATCCACGCGCTGCCGATCAAGGGCTTCTTCGGCGACAATGTCGCGCCGCGCTTCAAGACCGGCCTCAAGCAGCTCTTCACCTGGCTGGGCTCGCGCGGCGCCAAGGCCGCCGGGAACCTGACGATCGTCTTCCCCGACGACGGCGCCAAGAAGCGCTTCGGCAAGATGGACGCCTTCACCAAGGCGCAGAAGAAGCTCGGCTTCACCGTCGCGGTCTGCCGCAAGGAGCGCGTCGGCGACGAGCGCAAGGTCGTCCTCTCCGAGGGCGATGTGCAGGATCGCTACGCCGTCGTGATCGACGACCTCGTCCACTCGGGAGGCACCCTCCTCGCGTGCGGCCAGGCCGTCCGCGACGCCGGCGCGTCCACGGTCGACGCCTATGTCACCCACGGCGTGCTCGAGAACGGGAACTGGAAGAAGTTCGACGGCTCCGTGTTCCGCACGGTGCTGATCACCGACTCCTGCCCCGAGACCGCCAAGGCCGTGAGCGACGACCCCAGGTTCCGGGTGCTGACCCTCGTCGACTCCATCGTGAACGCCATCCGCCAATGAGGAGGACGCCGTGAAGATCGCCGTCGGTTCCGAGAGCCCGCTCAAGTTCCTGGCCGTCCGCGAGGCCGCCCTCGCGCTCGGCATCGACGCGGAGATCGTCGCCTGCGCGGCGCGCTCCGATGTCCCGCCCCAGCCCTACGGCCGCCTCGAGACGCTCTTCGGAGCGTTCCGGGGCGCCGACGGGGCGCGCGCGGCGCATCCCGGCGCCTACGCCGTCGGCATCGAGAACGGTCTCGTGCCGGACGGCGCGCGCACCTGCGACATCGCGTATGTCGCGGTCGTCGCGCCGGACGGACGGCGGTTCTCCCGCGCATCGTCCGCCGTCGCGGTCCCCGAAGAGCTCGTCCACGCCTCGTTCGTCTCCGGACGGAACGCGACCGCCGGCGCGCTCGAAGCCGCGCGCAGCGGCTGCGATCCCGCCGACCCGCACCGCGTCTGGTCGGGCGGCACGACCGACCGCAAGACGCTCTTGATCGAAGCCTTGAAGGAAGCCTTGCTTGCCGCCACCCGCACCGAAGAAGGAGAAGCGCGATGAAGCAGATCCCGAAGACCTACCCCCTGCATCTCGAAGGCCTCTACCGCGATCTGCCGATCGTCGAGGTCGTCCCCGGCGTCTCGATCGCGGTCCTCAAGATCGCCACCGACGCCGAGTTCACCGAGGCCGCCGGCAAGGCGCTCTTCCACCGGATGCCCTACGACGCCGAGGTGCTCGTGATGCCCGACGGCAAGGCGCAGACGCTCCTGCATGTCCTCCAGCGCGAGACCGGCCTCCCGGCCGTGCTCGCCCGCAAGGAGCGGAAGTCCTACATGAAGGAGCCGGTGCTCGAGACGCCGGCCGTCAGCATCACGACCCAGAAGCGCCACGCCTTCTTCCTGGACGCCGACGATGTCGAGCTCGTCCGCGGACGCAAGGCGGTGATCGTCGACGATGTCATCTCCTCCGGCGGCACCATCAAGGCCATGCAGGCCCTGCTGGAGCTCGCCGGCGTCCGCGCGACCGCCCTCATGGCCATCGGCACCGAGGGCGAGAAGCGCGACGATGTCATCGCCCTCCACCACTTCCCGGTCTACCTCCACGACGCCTAAGCCCCGCATCTCCGCGGGGCTTTTTTCGTCCCGTGCGGGGATCGTCCCCGTTCGCCTCAATAATGATAGGTCTTCCCGCCGAGGATCGTCATCGCGCGGTAGATCTGTTCGAAGAGGACGGCGCGCGCTTCGCCATGGGTGAAGGTCAGGCTCGAGAGCGAGAGCGCCGCGTGGCATCCCGCGACGAACTTCGGGTCGAGCCCGAGCGGACCGCCGATCGCGAAGACGATCTCGCGCCCGCCTTCGCCCTCGCGCGCGATCCAGGCGGCGAACTCTTCCGACGACGGCTTCTTGCCGCCCTTGTCGAGCGCGATGACATACGCGCCGTCGGGGACCTTCTTCTTGAGCGTCTCCGCCTCCGCGCGCATCACCGCCGCCGCTTCCGCCGCCGACTTGAACGGCGTCTCGGCGACCTCGATGACGCGCATCTTGGCCGACGGCGACAGCCGCTTGGCGTATTCCGAAATCGCGTCCTTCCAGAAGGATTCCTTGAGCGAACCGACGGCGATGACGGTCAGGCGGTACATGCCTCCAGCCTAGCGGTCGCGCGCGAAAAGAAAAAGACCCGGCTCACGGAGCGAGCAGGGTCCGGACGACGGCGGAGGAGGCCTCCGCGAACTTCGCGGTGGCGAAGGTCTTGAGGTTCTCGGCGAAGCGGCGGTCGAGCTTGAAGACCCAGGAGCCACGCCCCTCGTCGAGGAACTTCGGCAGACCGTCCTTCGCGTAGCCGGCCTGGCGGTCGGCATCGACGCTGACCACATTCCAGCTCCATTCGAGCGTGGCGGAGGCGCGCCCCTTGCGCGCGATCTCGAGGTGGAGGTCGTCTTCCTCATCGAGATACCAGCGGTCGCTGCCGGCGTATCGGGCGCGCCCGACGAAGAACTCGAGCGTCTCCTCCGGCGTCTCGTGATACGGCCGCTGGCGGCTGACCGCGTACCAGGCAGCCTCCTCCATCTGGAGCGGCGCCATGGAGGCGATGGACGCCTTGCGGTACTTCACGAGCGACTTCGCCGCCGTGAGCGAGAGGTTCGGGTAGCCGGCGCCTTCGGGGCATCCGGCGAGGAACCGCCGGATCTCCCACGAGGCGAAGCCGCCGAGCTCGACCGTCTCTTCGGCGAGCAGTTCGGCGACGCGATAGAGCGCGAGCTGCATCGGCAGGTAGTACGGCCACGCGAGCTCCGTCGCCCGCGTGTGCGTGCTGCCGGCGGAACCGCCGCGATGGTGGAACCACCAGTCGACGCGGCCGTCGAGCGGATGGAACAGCAGCTCCAGGAACCGCGGCCCCTTTTCGCCGGGCGGCAGGTCGGCGAAGACGCGGATGGCGCCGGTACGCTTCTCGCCCTCGTTGCGGGCGAGGTCGAGGCGGCGGATCGGGCCGATGCCGTCGAGCGTCGGCGGCAGGCTCTGCCAGCCTCGGTCGCCGAACAGGGTCTGCGTCCGCTCGTAGAGCGCCTTGTAGGTCGGGTCGAGCGTGAACTTCTCTCGGTCGCGCATGGCGCGTCCTCCTTGGTTCAGGTAGGGGAATGAACGATGCGAACGACGCAACCTACCGCATTTCCGCGCGTCTGTCAATGAAAAAAGGCCTGCCGTCAGCGGCGGGCCTTGCGTCGGTTCCTGATCTTGCGGACGAAGCGGTACGCGTCGATGGTACGGACGACGGCGACGATGGCGCCGTCGAGCGCCAGCATCCACGCGCGCTCCTTGAGGCTGCGCTTGCGCGCGGCGCCCATCAGCGCTTCTCCACCGCCAGGAAGCGCAGCTTGGCGCGCTCCTCCTCGCGGTTCTCCTCCGAGCGCCCTGCGCCGGCGGTGAGGCCGACGACGGCGCGGTCGGGATCCTCCACGATGATGACGCAGAGGCCGGGCCGGTCGAACGGCTCCGCCGCGATGGCGTCGAGCGCGCCCTCGAAGTCGCCGAGCAGGGTCGGCGCGTTCCGTCCCCAGTGGCCCGTCCCGTTCGGGACATACAGCGCGATGCGGCAGCTCTTGAACGCGGAAGCGGCGCGGAGCTTCTCCGTGATGTCCTGGGAAGCGAAGCGCAACGCCAGCGACAGGATCTCCGCCCACGCCTTGCCGACGGCCAGGTCCGAGCGCTTGCCGGCCGCGTCGTCGAGCAGGGAGAGGAACGCCTCCCAGCGCTTGCCGCGCTCCTTGGCGATGCGGTGGCTCGCGATGTTGTCGGCGTAGCGGTGCGCGTCGAACGCGTCGAACGCCGCGCGGAAGTAGCGGGGGCTGACCTTTGCCTCGGTCTTCTCGAATGTCAGCAGGACCATCTCGAAGAACGCGTCGATGGTCTTCTGCCGCGCCTCGTACGCGCGCGCCGAGCGGTACCCGTCCGTCAATCCGTCGCTCATGTGGCCTCCTTTGAAGGTGCTTCCGGCAGGGTGGCGCATTTGCGCGCTTCCGTCAACGAAAACGCCCGCTACGAAGAGCGGGCGACGAGGCGGCGGACGCCGCGATATTTGCCGTTTTCGGCGTCCAGGAACGCGTCGAGCGTGTCTTCGTGGACGCAGCCGACGAACGGCGACGCGTGGACGACGGTCCCTTCCCCCGTGCAGATGCCGACATGGCCGACCCCGTGTCGGGCCGTGCCGGGCGGCGCCACATCGCGCCGGCCGGTGCGGAACAGCAGGTCCGCTCCGAAGATCTCGGAGCCCATGATCCGCTCGCCGGCCGCATAGAGCGCGAGAAGGTCGTCCTTCAGCTCGATGCCGACGATCAGGAAGCACCAGACGACGAGGCTCGTGGCCGAGAAGCGCTCGGGCGCGTCCTCGACGCGCGCGTCCTTGTCGTACATCCCGAGCGGCGCCCGGCAGGCGACGCTCCGCGCCTTGTCCACGACGGGATGATACGGCGAGGCATGGCCGGTCATTCCGGTTCCCGTCCCTTCCGCTCCCGTTCGCGGCGCCTGCGCGACCTCCGCATCTGGATCTTGTGATCGATCCAGACGGCGCAGACGCAGAGCGCCAGGTACCCGAGGCCCAAGAGGACGAACGGCCGTCGTGGATCTCCTTGCGGTCCGTTCAGGAGATGCGGAGCTTCCACATCAAGCGCGCCTCCTTATACGCGCCGCACAGGCCCATCTTGCGGACCGTCATCACGAAGGTGCCGATGGCCAGGACGGCGCGCACGGGCGCGAGGTCCTGCATCACCCTCTTGTTCCTGCGGCGGATCTCGTCCGGCGTCAGTCGTCGCATGGTTCCTCCTCGCATCGCGGAAATGAACTTTCGATACCCTAACAGAACATCAAGAACTTGGCTAATCTTCGATGACTTGACAGGCTTTTGGAACTTCACTATTGTACCGCCAGTCAGCGCGCTCCTTGACCGGAATATGAGCCTAGCACGGCCTCTTGACAGGCCATACCGGCTCCTCTATACTGTGGACAACCTAAACCTGCCACTTTGCGTACCGAACTCCACATCGAGTCGAGAGCGTGAAACCAAGCCATGGTCATCCCCGAACGACGGGGCGCTGAACCGCTTGGAAGGCGGTTTTTTTGGTCCTTACCCCCCCATCGTCAGAACGCTTGCGCTCCGAGACGGGAACATTCGGCCACCTACGGGACTGCTACTATATTGCAGACACTTCGAGGTCCGGTTCCCATCCTGGCGCACAAGTCGAAGATCGGACGCGAGTCCGAACGCCATCCCTGGGACGCGAACGCGCGTCGCTCGGACCACGACCTCGTGCGAGAATCCTTGACAACTGAAGACAAGAATCAAGGTAGAAAGTATCAGTAGATACAAGGGTACAGTGTACTGAAGAAAGTACATTGCAAACCTGCTGAAGCAGATCCTGCTTCAGCAGTTGTAGAAAGAAGGGTGTATGGTGGATGCCTAGACGTCGAGAGCTGATGAAGGACGTAGCAACCTGCGAAAAGTCACGGTGAGGTGGTAAGCAACCTTTGACCCGTGAATCTCCGAATGGGGGAACCCAGCATGATGAAGTCATGTTACCGCCCAGCGAAAGCTGGAACGGAAGGCACCTGGTGAAGTGAAACATCTCAGTAGCCAGAGGAAGAGAAAATAAGGTTGACTTCTCAATTTGAGAACCCGTAAGGGTCTTCAAATTGAGCCAAGTCAGCGCATTCCCTAAGTAGCGGCGAGCGAAAGGGGATCAGCCCAAACCTACGGCAGCAGCCGACCGCACCGAGCGTTCCCGCAAGGGAATGCCGCGGACGGGAGGTACGAGTGGAAGCTGTCGCTCCGTAGGTGTCGATGGACGATGTCGTTGGATTCCTTCCAGGATCCGGCGGTGACCGTGAGAGTCTAGAAGAACGACCTGGAAAGGTCGGCCAAAGAGGGTGATAGCCCCGTATTTGAAAGATGACTCACGCGCTGCAGATATCGCTCCTAAGTAGGTCCGGACACGTGAAATCCGGTCTGAATCCGGCACGACTATGTGCCAAGGCTAAATACTCTCGATGATCGATAGTGAACAAGTACCGCGAGGGAAAGGTTAAAAGCAGCCCGGGAGGGCGATGAAATAGTATCTGAAACCATACACTTACAAGGAGTCAGAGCCCGCAAGGGTGATGGCGTTCCTATTGAAGAATGAGCCAACGAGTTATATCCGTGTCGCTTGGTTAAGTTCCTGAGGGAACGGAGCCGAAGTGAAAGCGAGCCTGAATAGGGCGTTTTCAACTCTTGGTTCCGGTCGGCTTCATCGCTGATCGGTGCCAAGATGTTGAAGGGTGGCACGGAATAGACCCGAAACCCGGTGACCTAGCCATGGGCAGGCTGAAGGTTTGCGAAAGCAAACTGGAGGGCCGAACGCGTAAGCTGTGCAACACTTTGCGATGACCTGTGGCTAGCGGAGAAATTCCAATCGAACTGGGTGATAGCTGGTTCTCCCCGAAATAGCTTGAGGGCTAGCGCTGGTCAATACGTATATGGGGGTAGAGCACTGAATGGGGACCGGTGGAGCAATCCTACGGTTCCCAACCAAACTCCGAATACCATATGCGCTTCCCAGCAGTCAGACCATGGGGGCTAAGCTCCATCGGTCAAAACGGAAACAGCCGTTGATCACAGATTAAGGTCCCTAAATCTGCATTAAGTGTGAAAGGAGGTCTTACGACTCAAACAACCAGGAGGTTGGCTTAGAAGCAGCCATCCTTTAAAGAAAGCGTAACAGCTCACTGGTCGAGTTGTTTGGCACCGAAAATATACCGGGGCTAAATGCAGTACCGAAGTCGTGGACTCGACCCGCAAGGGTGGAGTGGTAGGGGAGCATTCCCAGCAGCAGTGAAGTGGGACCCGTAAGGGCCCGTGGAGCGCTGGGAAGTGAGAATGTTGGCATAAGTAGCATAAATCGGAGTGAAAACCTCCGACGCCGTAAATCCAAGGTTTCCTGGGCAACGCAACTCGTCCCAGGGTTAGTCGGTCCTAAGGCCAACCTGAAAGGGGTAACCGATGGACAAGCAGGTTAATATTCCTGCACTTCTCATGGCGTCCGATGAAGGGACGCATCATCCGACCTCGAGCGCTCTCTGGATATGCGCGTCGAGAAGCCCGATCCGGCCGTTGGCAAATCCGCGGCCATAAAGGAAAGGGTGGTCGAAATCCGGCTTCATCGCTGGAGATTCGAGGAACGGTGGTGACTAGAAAAGCTTCTAGGGTCAAGTCATGAGGATCCGTACCGTAAACCGACACAGGTGGATGGGCACGAGTGTGCCAAGGCGAACGAGATAACCATCGTTTAGGAACTCGGCAAAAAAGTGGCCGTACCTTCGGTATAAGGCCTGCCACATCGAAGACCCCGCAAGGGGAGATAGATGGGGCCGCAGCGAGCGTCTTCTTTCCGACTGTTTACCAAAAACACAGGTCCCTGCTAAAGCCGCAAGGCGATGTATAGGGGCTGATGCCTGGCCAGTGTCAGAACGTTAAGGGGAGAGGTGATCCCGAAGTAATTTGGGCGTAGCTTTGAACCGAAGCGCTGATGAACGCCGGCGGTAACTATAACCGTCCTAAGGTAGCGAAATTCCTTGTCGGGTGAGTTCCGACCCGCACGAATGGCATAACGAGAGAGAAACTGTCTCAACGATGGACTCGGCGAAATTGCAAGTGGCGTGAAGATGCGCTGTACCCGCAGCTGGACGAAAAGACCCCGTGAAGCTTTACTACAACTTGATATTGACTTAGGACGTTTTTTGTTCAGTGTAGGTGGGAGCCGCAAGGCGCCGATGAGACACCACCCTCAAAACGTTTTAATTCTAACCTCTGGTGCGGAATGGCTTCGGAGGGACAGTATCTGGTGGGTAGTTTGACTGGGGCGGTCGCCTCCCAAAAAGTAACGGAGGCGTTTACAAAGGTAGGCTTAGCCCGAATAGACATCGGGCTGGACGCGCAAACGCACAAGCCTGCTTTACTGCAAGACCTACAAGTCGAGCAGTCGCGAAAGCGGAAGTTAGTGATCCGACGATCCAATGTAGGATGGTCGAAGCTCATCGGATAAAAGCTACTCCGGGGATAACAGGCTGATCGGACCCGAGCGTCCATAGCGACGGTCCGGTTTGGCACCTCGATGTCGGCTCATCGCATCCTGGGGCTGAAGTAGGCCCCAAGGGTTTGGCTGTTCGCCAATTAAAGCGGTACGTGAGCTGGGTTCAGAACGTCGTGAGACAGTTCGGTCTCCTATCCACTGCGGGCGTAGATTCTTGAGGGGGCGCTTCCTTAGTACGAGAGGACCAGGAAGCACGAATCTCTTGTGTACGAGTTGTCCCGCCTGGGGCACTGCTCGGTAGCGACATTCGGAGCGGATAAACGCTGAAAGCATATAAGCGTGAAGCCGTCCCCAAGATTAGGAATCATAGGCTCCTGCGAGACGAGCAGGTTGATAGGTCGCAAGTGTAAGACCCGCGAGGGTTTGAGCTGAGCGATACTAATAAGCCGTATCTACAACTGCTGAAGCATGAGTGCTTCAGCCACCGGCGAAAGCCGCGGGCTGGATCTCATGATCTTTCTACTGAAATTTCCACCCAAGGGCGCAAGCCTTTGGGGCCGGAAAAATGCTGTCACCACCCCGGCGGAGGCCGGGGCCCACGCTTGACGTCATTTTTCCGGTGCTCCTACTGCGCAGGTCACACCCGATCCCATCCCGAACTCGGAAGTTAAGCTGCGTGAGGCTGATGATAGTCGGACCCAACCCGGTCCCGCAAAAGTAAGTCAGTGCCGGTTACGCTCAAACCCCTCCTAAAGAGGGGTTTTTGCTTTGCGCTTGCGCCGCCGCCTCTCTTCTTATATGGTGGGCGTACTGATATTCGCCTTGCCCGTATGCCTGAAAGGAGGGAACAGATGGCGCCCCTCGATCCTTGGATCATCGAAGAGATCAAGAAGCGTGAACGGGAGAAGGAGGAGGAACGGAAGCGCGAACAGCCGACCGTTCCCGCCGACGACCCGCGCGAGATCCCCGAACGGCGCGACGAGCCCGGCCGGAACCCCGGCTACGAGATGCCGAGCCCCGGCGATCCGAAGCGGGAAGACCGTCCCTCCAAGAAGGACGAATCCGACCGCGGCGTGACCGTCATCGACATCGGCGGATCGCGCGACGATGACGACGATGACGCGAACACCATCGACATCACCAAGATTCCCGGATCGGCTCCGGAGGAGAAGGGTGAGAAGCGGCCCGATTGATCTCGGGCCTTTTCATTTGCCAAGCGTCCGCGCCTGCCGTAAGGTGTCGGCAGTTCGTTTCAAGGAGGCAGCCGATGGTGAAGTTCCTGGCGACGCTGTGTCTCTGTGCGCTGGCGGCGGGTTGCGGGCCGAATGTCCTCACCGCGCGCGGCAAGGTGCTCCACCCGCTCTACGAGTATCGCGAGGGAGATACCGAGACGGCGCGTCCGCCGCGCATCCTGGTCATCTACCGCAAGGAGAACCGCGTCCAGGTGAAGCACACCATCGTCGGTCCACAAGGCCGTCCGATGGCGCTCAAGCTCCTCGGGGAGTTCGCGGAGATTCCCGGACAGCGCTCCGAGAACGGCTCCGGCCTGTTCATCGAAGTCCTGCTCTTCAGCAACTACAAGGACGAACTGAAGGACATGGGCGACTACGCCTACTGGCTGGAGCTGACCGACGGCCGCAAGATCAAGGGTGAAGTCCATGTCCAGCGCGGGCGCAAGGACCATACGATGAAGATCACGGGCGCGCATATGGCGCCGCACCTCACGACGGTGAACAAATCGACCGGCGAGGTGAAGGTCTACCGCCATGTCGAGGAGGTCGAGAACGAGTTCGAGCTCTACTCGCGATGGGCGCGCATCGTGTTCTCGGCCGAGGGCATGCTCACGCGCGGCACGACGCATGTGACCTTCGTCGTCCGCGGCTATCAGCGCGAGCGCCGATACCGGTTCGATTTCACCTGGGATCCGGGCGAGGCGATGCTGGAGGCGGTGAGGCACGAGAAGTGAGGCCTGGAACGCGTTCCGGGCCTTTTTCATTTATCCACTATCGGCGCGGGCGTACGCCTGCTAAGGTGCGGCGCGAGGAGGCGAAATGACCCTCAAGCCGGAACTCTTCTTCAATCTCCTCGCCTTCGAGCATCGGGGGTTGTGGGGCACGGACGATCCCGTCTGGGCCGCGATCAAGAACCTGCCGTTCTATCTGGGAGCCATGCTTGCCCACGGATGGACGGACCCGTATCGCGGCATCAACGACCTCTCCGCCCTCGACCCGACGGTGCGCATCCAGCGTCCGGACCTCGTCCGCATCGCGCGGACCGCCGTCATCAAGCCGTACACGGTCATCGAAGGCGCCGCCGTCATCGACGACGGCGCCGTCGTCGGACCGCATGCCTACCTGCGCGACGCGGTCATCGTCGGCCGCGGCGCGCGCGTCGGCCATGCGACCGAGGTGAAGCGCTCGGTGCTCTTCCCGGGGGCCAAGGCGCCGCACCGGAACTCGATCCTCGACAGCGTCCTCGGACACGGGGTCAATGTCGGCGGCCATCTCGTGACGCCGAACCGGCGCGCGGACGGCCGTACGGTGCCCGCGCGGACGCTCGGCGTCGGCGCCGTCCACGATTCAGGCCTCCCGAAGCTGGGCATCATCGCCGGCGACGGAAGCTTCTTCGGGTGCGCCGTGAAGCTCTCGCCCGGCATGTGCTTTCCTCCCAAGACGCGGCTCGTATGAGCCGTTTTTTCGTCCGTTGAAAAAGGCGTTCCGCCGGGGTAGGGTGGAAGCATATGTGCGGCATCGTCGGATACATCGGGAAGCGCCCCGCCCTGCCGATCCTCATCCGGGGACTGCGGTCGCTTGAGTATCGCGGCTACGATTCGGCCGGCATCGCCTACGCGGACCTCGCGGGCGTGAGGGTCATCAAGGCGCCGGGCCGCATCGATGCCTTGGTGGAGCGCGTCGACGGCGCCGGGGAGAACCTCGCGACGGTCGGCATCGCGCACACGCGCTGGGCCACGCACGGCGCGCCGACCGAACTGAACGCGCATCCGCATATGGACTGCACGGGCAAGATCGCCCTGGTCCACAACGGCATCATCGAGAACTACGCCGAGCTGAAGCTCTGGCTGGAGAAGAGCGGCCACGCGTTCGTCTCGGAGACGGACACGGAGGTCCTGGCGCATCTCGTCGAGGAATACTACGAAGGCGATCTCACGGCAGCCGTCCGCGCGGCCTTGCGGCACCTGCGCGGCACCTACGGCATCGCCGCCATCCATGCCGACGCCCCGGGCGTCATCGTCGCGGCGCGGCTCGGGAGTCCTATCGTCATCGGGGTCGGGGAAGGGGAGATGCTCGTGGCATCCGACCCGTCGGCGCTGATCGGCACCACCCGCAATGTCATCTATCTCGATGACGGCGAGATGGCGCGCCTCGACGCCGCAGGCGTCCAGGTGACGACGCTCGCCGCCGATGCCGTCGACAAGGAGACGCGCGTCATCGAATGGTCGGAAAAGGAGATCGAGAAAGGCGGCCACGCCCATTTCATGCTGAAGGAGATGCTCGAACAGCCGGAAACGGTCCGCTCGGCGCTCCGCGGCCGGCTCTCCGCCGACGGCGGCGTCCAGCTCGGGGCTTTCAACGACCTGCGCGCCGCGCTCAAGGACATGCGGCGCATCCAGATCGTCGCCTGCGGTTCGGCCTACTACGCCGGGCTCGTCGGCGCGCAGATGATCGAGCGCCTGGCCAAGATCCCCGTCGGCGTCGATCTGGCGTCGGAGTACCGCTACCGCGAACCCGTCATGCCGGCGCGCACCGCCGTCCTGGCCGTGAGCCAGTCCGGCGAGACGGCCGACACCTTGGCGGCGCTCCGATTGGCCAAGGACGCGGGGCTCCTGACGATGGGCATCGTGAATGTCGTCGGTTCGACCATCGCGCGCACCGTCTCCGCCGGCATCTATAACCACGCCGGGCCGGAGATCGGCGTCGCCTCGACCAAGGCCTTCGTCTCCCAGCTCACGGTCTTCCTGCTCTTCGCCCTGGCGCTGGCGCGCGAGCGAGGGCTTCCGGAAGAGGAAGCGCGGAAGATCGCCGCCGCCCTCGAGATGCTGCCGGGGCAGATCGAGCATGTCCTCAAGCGGCGCGCGCAGCTTTCCGGATGGGCTTCCGCGCTCGGGGACGCGCGCCATGTGATGTACCT
>DYFX01000016.1 GCA_020724945.1 Candidatus Paceibacter sp. | reverse complement strand
CATGGTCGGAATGACAGGGATTGAACCTGCGGCCTCTCGCACCCGAAGCGAGCGCTCTACCGCTGAGCTACATTCCGACGGGAACGAGCCTACTCTACACGGTCCGGGGCGTCTTGGCAAGGGAGCGCCAGGGTTGACGAAAGCCCCGTTTTTCCGTATGCTGCGAGGTCGATCTTTACGAAGGAGGGAACCATGATCGTCGTCTTCGGCACCACCGCCATCCTTTCGGAGCGTCCGTCGTATCCCGACCAGGCGCCCATCTACGAGAACCGCTGCGCGCGGCACGGCTACAAGGTCTGGTCGACGGGCAAGCTCGAGCGCGCGCTCGCCGAGGGGCATGAGGTGTATGTCTGCACCGTGATCCCGCTCTTCCGTCCGGAAGACGCCTGGTGGCGCGCGCTCGTGCCGCCGGACCGCATCTATCGTCCGCGGACCGATGCGCGCGGCACGCGGCAGGAGGCCTTCGACCACTTCATCAACGAACCCTGGCGCCGTTTCCTCGCCGACATCGGCCGCGACTGGCCGCCGGGCGTCGGCGACGCCATCGTCTGGCGCGAGACGCTCGACGGCTCTTCCGGACTGCTCTACGGCGGACATCTCATCGGCTTCGCCGGCGCGGCCTGACCTCACGGTCAGGCTTTTTTCGTGGTATGATGAGCGGGATATCGGTTCCGGCTCCCCGGATGTTCCGGACGCACGCCTGCACAGCCCCATCCGCTTCACCCAAAAGGAAAGGTCAGTTTCCTTTTGGGGAAATCCGTGCGAAAACTCCCCGTGCAGCCGGGGAGTTTCGCGTTTGACGCGTTCGCCCCTCGTTCGTGTACGATGGCCTCGTATGGACCTCTTCGACATCAAGGATCGGGTCGAAAAACGGAAGCAGGCGCCGCTCGCCGAGCTGATGCGCCCCGAGACGCTCGATGACCTCATCGGGCAGGAGGAACTCGTCGGCGCCGGTTCGCCGCTGCGCACGCTTTTGGAATTGGACGCGGTGCCCTCGATGATCCTGTGGGGGCCTCCGGGCGTCGGCAAGACGACGCTCGCCCGCATCGTCGCCAAGATGACCAAGGCGCGCTTCACGCCGCTCTCGGCCACGACTTCCGGCATCGCCGACCTCAAGAAGGCGGTCGAGGAAGCCAAGGAGCGCCGCATCCTGCATGGCGAACGCACCATCGTCTTCATCGACGAGATCCACCGCTGGAACAAGGCGCAGCAGGACGCCTTCCTGCCGCATGTCGAGGACGGCACCGTCACGCTGATCGGCGCCACCACCGAGAATCCCTCCTTCGAAGTCAACTCGGCGCTTTTGTCGCGCTCGCGCGTCTTCATCCTGAAATCGCTCGAGGCGGACGCCATCCGAAGCGTGCTGGAGCGGGCGCTGGAGCTCGTCCGCAAGCGCGAGGCGTATCCCTATAAGATCAAGGCCGGGAAAGACGCCTTGGCGTATCTGGCGGCCGTCGCCAACGGGGACGCCCGCTCGGCCTTGAATGGCCTGGAATTGGGGCTCCGCAGCGTTCGGCCGGACGCCAAAGGCGTGGTACACTTGAGGAAGGAAGCGCTCGCCAAGACGCTTCAGAAGAACCATCTCCTGTACGACCGCCAGGGGGAGGAGCATTACAACATCATCTCGGCGCTCCATAAGTCGATGCGCGGCTCCGACGCCGACGCGGCGCTCTACTGGCTCGGGCGGATGCTCGAGGCGGGGGAGGATCCGCTCTATGTCGCCCGGCGCGTCGTGCGCTTCGCCGCGGAGGACATCGGCCTCGCCGACCCGCAGGCGCTCGTGCAGTGCGTGGCCGCGTATCAGGCCTGCCACCAGATCGGCATGCCGGAGTGCGATGTCATCCTGGCGCAGGCCGTGGCGTACTGCGCCCGCGCGCCGAAATCGAATGCGCTCTACGCCGGGTACGGCAAGGTGAAGGCTGACATCCGCGAGAAGCCGAACGAAGGCGTGCCGCTCCATCTCCGCAACGCGCCGACGAAGCTCATGAAGAGCGTCGGCTACGGCAAGGGCTACAAGTACAACCCCGATTTCGACGGACCGGTCGATCAGGACTATCTCCCGGAATCGCTCAAGGGCAGGAAATACCTCGATGTCTAAGCGCGCGATCATCTTCGGCGGACTCGGCCTCGCGATCGTCCTCGCGGCGGCGTTCTTCCTGATGGACCCCGATCCGCAGGCGGTCTTGCGCAAGGCCCAAAGGAAGCTCGTCACGGAAGACGCCATGCGCCTCGATGCGGAAGGCCGCCTGGTGCTGCCTCCGGAAGACCTCTCCGCCGCCATCGCCGCGAGCGCCACCGGCATCGACATCGTCATGCGCACCGATCTCGACTTTTCGATTCCGCTCGACCCCGCGTCGGTCACCGCGTTCGCCTTCACGCAGGCGGTGGATGGGGAAGCTGCGACGCTGTCGGGCGAAACGCGGCGGAAGGAGGGGCGCCACTACCTGAAGCTCGACGCGCCCGGCAGGCTCGATGCGGAACTCGCCGGACGACTGAAGGGCATCTGGGTGGCGTCCGACCGACCGTTCCTGGAATTCGTGCTTCCGCCCGACGAGCGCGTGCTCGCCGAACGGCCGCTCGACCTCGCGGGCGTGACGGCGATGGCGATCGCCATCACGGAGGTCGATCTCTTCCGCGTCACCGAGAAGCTGCCGACGGCGACGATCGACGGTCTGAAGGCGCGGCACTACGCGGTCGAGCTGAACATGGACGCGGTATCGGCGCTGCTGCTCAAGCTGCGGGAACTCCGTACGGGCGCGCCGCTGCAGGCCGAGGATGTCCTGGCGGTCACGGCCGAGGTCGTCCGCTGGGGTCAGCCGCTCGGCGAGGTCTGGATCGACAAGCGCACCGGCAAGTTCCACAGGATCGAGCTCGTCAGCGCCCTGGAAGGGGACGCGTCCGCGGGCGCGGTCGGCGGCAGCGTGATCTTCTCGCGCTACGGCGAACGGACGCCCGTCAGCGCTCCGGAGGCGGAAGACATCGAGAAGGTCCTCGGACCTCTCTTCACGAAACGCTTGAGCCTCTCGGACGACCGCGCGGATGACGCTCCGGACGCTCCTGCCGCGTCGGCCTTGCCTTCCGCGCCGACGGCGCCGGGCACGGCCGTTCAGGAGGCCGACAGCGACGGCGACGGCCTCGCCGACGGGCAGGAATTCTTCTACGGATCCGACGCCTGGAATCCCGACACCGACGGCGACGGATGGAACGACGGGCTGGAGGTCGCGAAGGGCATGGATCCGGTCGGTCCCGGAGCGCTGTTCAGCTTCGGGCTATGAGCCGATTGCGCGCGCTCCGCCTGGTGTTTTTCGCGTTCGGTCTCGTCGTCCTCGTCCAGCTTTTCCGCATCCAGGTCATCGGCAACGATTTCTACGCGGCGCTGGCGGAAGGCCAGCACGACCTCTTCCGCCACCTGTTCCCGCAGCGCGGGAAGATCTACGCGCGCGACCACGCTTCCGGCGATCAGGAATACCTCCTGGCCACCAATCGCACGCTGAACCTGCTCTACGCCGAACCCTTCCGCCTGAAGGACGCCTCCGCGGCCGCGGCCGCGATCGCCCCCATCCTGGGCGTCGAAACCTCGGATCTCGCGGCGAAGCTCTCCAAGAAGGAGGAGCGGTATCGCGTCCTCGCCCGCAAGCTCGATGCCGGGATGCGCGAACGGATCGAGGCGCTCGGCATCGAAGGCATCGGTTTCAGCCAGGAGGATTTCCGCTACTATCCGGAAGGCACGACCGGGGCGCAGATGCTCGGTTTCGTCGGCGAAGGCGAACGCGGTCGGAGCGGGCGGTACGGCATCGAAGGCTGGTTCGACGAGGACCTGACGGGGGAACAGGGGTATCTCGAATCGGAGAAGGATCCCGGCGGGCGCGCCATCGCCATCGGGAACCGCACCGTCGAGCGTGCGCAGGACGGCGCCGACCTCGTGCTCACGGTCGACCGCACCGTCCAATATGTCGCCTGCAAGAAGCTCGACGAATGGGTCATGCGGCACGGCGCGGCGCGCGGGAGCGTCGTCATCCTCGAACCGGCGACCGGCGCGGTCATCGCGCTCTGCAACGCGCCGAGCTTCGACCCGAACGAGTACGGCAAGGTCGAGGACATCGCCGTCTATAACGACACCGCCACCTTCGATCCGTACGAGCCGGGCTCCATCTTCAAGCCCATCACGATGGCGGCCGGCATCGACACCGACAAGGTCGCGCCGACGACGGTCTTCGAGGACGCGGGGGAGGTCAAGATCGGTCCTCACACGATCCGGAACTCCGACCTCAAGGCGCACGGGCGCGTGACGATGACGGAAGTCATCACCGAATCGCTCAACACCGGCATGGTGGAAGTGGTCCATCGTCTCGGCGCGCCGACCTTCCTGAAGTATGTCCGTGATTTCGGTTTCGGCGAGAAGCCTGGGTTGGAACTGCATTCGGAGGCCGCGGGCGACATCTCCCAGCTCGAGCGCAAGGGCGACATCTGGTCGGCGACGGGCTCCTTCGGGCAAGGCATCACCGTGACCGCGCTCCAGATGGCCGTGGCCTACGCGACGCTCGCCAACGACGGCCTGATGATGAAGCCGTATCTCGTCGACGAGATCCGTCGTGCGGACGGTACGGTCGAGAAGCGCTCTCCCAAGGCCGTGCGACGCGTCGTCTCCGAGCGCACGGCGCGTCTCGTCTCCGGCATGCTGACGGCCGTCGTCGAACGCGGACACGGCACGCGCGCCGCCGTCCCGGGGTACTGGATCGGCGGCAAGACCGGCACCGCGCAGATCGCGCGCAGCGACGGTCCCGGCTACGAGGAAGGGGCGACCATCGGTTCCTTCGCCGGGTACGGTCCGATCGACGATCCGCGCTTCGCGATGGTCGTGCGCATCGACCGCCCGAAGGATGTGCGCTTCGCCGAATCCTCGGCCGCGCCGCTCTTCGGCGACATCGCCAGATTCCTCCTCGATTATTATCAGGTCCCACCGACGCGCAAGTGATATGCTCCTCCGCCTCCAAGCCCTCCTCGCCTTCCTCGCCCGCGCCGTCCTCACCCGGTACCGGCCGCGCATCGTGGCCGTCGCCGGTTCCGTCGGCAAGACCTCCACGACGCGCGCCGTCGCCGCCGTGCTCGGCCGCGCCTTCCCGACGCGCGCCTCCGCCAAGAACCACAACAACGAGATCGGCGTCCCGCTCACCGTCCTGGGTGAAGCGCGCTCGGGCGGCCGTTCGCCCTTCGCCTGGCTCGGCATCCTCTGGCGCGGCTTCCGTCTGGCCTTCGGTCCGGAACGCGCCTACCCGAAGGTGCTCGTCCTCGAGATGGCCACCGACAAGCCCGGCGACCTCGCTTACCTCACGGCCATCGCTCCGCCCGATATCGCGGTGCTCACGGCCGTCGCCGAAGAGCACACCGCGTCCCTCGGCGATCTCGACGGCGTCGCGGAGGAAGAGGGCGAGATCGTGCGCTCCGTCGCGGAACGCGGAACGGCGGTGCTGAACGCCGACGATCCCCGCGTCGCGCCGATGGGGGAGCCGCTCGGCGAGCGCGCGATCCGCTACGGTTTCGGCCAGGGCGCGCGCGTGCGTGCCGAACGCGTCGCCGTCGAATCCGCCCTCGGCACCGTCTTCACGCGGTTCGATCTCGTCATCGACGGCATCCGCCATCCGGTCAACCTTTCCGAGGCGATCGGGGACGGCAATGTCTACGCCGCGCTGGCGGCCTCGGGCGTCGCGCTGGCGCTCGGCCTCGACCCCGCCGCCATCCCGTACGGCCTGGCGGAGTACCAGCCGCCGCCGGGACGCCTGCGCGTCCTTCCCGGCGTGAAGCGCACCGTCATCGTCGACGACACCTACAACGCGTCGCCGCGCGCCGTGGAGCTGGCGCTCGCGACCTTCCGCGCGCTTCCGGCCGAAGGCGGCGCGCGCCGGTACGCCGCGCTCGGCGACATGCTCGAACTCGGCGCGCTCACGGAAGCCTCGCACCGTCGCATCGGCGCGGCCGCCGCCGCGAGCGGTCTCGATGTCCTGATCGGCGTCGGTCCCGCGGCCGCCGAGCTCTGCCGCGGCGCCCGCGAAGCCGGGATGCCGGACGAGCGCGTCTTCCACATGGACGATGCGGCGGAAGCGGGCAAGTTCCTGCAGGACCGCATCCATCCGGGCGATCTCATCCTCGTGAAGGGCTCGCGCGGCATGCGGATGGAACGCATCGTCAAGGAACTGATGGCCGAACCCGAACGCGCCGCCGAACTCCTGGTCGGGCAGGAAAAGAACGGCTGAAACAAGCCAAAAAAGAGGCGCTTCCGTCGGCGATGCTTGACAGGAGCGCCTTTTTGAGCTAAAGTAAGCAGTTTCCAGGGAATCGTTCCCAGGAAAAAACGATCGGTCTTTCGACAAGAACGACCCTCACCGCAACCCGAGCAGGAGGCTCTGATGAGCACGAACGACGGTTTGAAGGATCTGTTCGATGAGGTCATCGAAGACGCCATCAGGCATCCCGAGCACGGGACGCTGATGAACAAGAAGCTCGGGAAGTACCTCTTCGGTTCCGAGCTCGGCAAGGGCGGGATGGGCACGGTCTATCTCGCCAAGGACGCCAGCGTCGGCCGCACGGTCGTCATCAAGGTGGTCAACTTCCCGAACGGGGAGCCCGAGCACTGCAAGATGATGGTCGAGCGTTTCCGCCGCGAAGCGCGCGCCGCCTGCCGCGTCGGACAGCATCCGAATGTGGCGTTCGTCTACGCCTTCGACGAGATCGAGGGCCGGCATCTGCTGGTCATGGAGCACATCGAGGGCCGGACCCTGCGCGAGGAGCTCGTCTCCGAGTTCGGGCGCCCGCGCGCGCTGCATCCGAAGAAGGCCGTCCAGGTCGTCCTGGGGATCCTGAAGGGTCTCGAGGCGATCCACGCGGCCAAGATCGTGCATCGCGACCTGAAGCCGGGCAATGTCATGCTCACGCATGGCGATGACCAGGTGAAGATCCTGGACTTCGGCCTCGGCAAGGCGTTCGAGTCGTCCGGCGACCCCGCCCTCGACCTGACGCTGACCCAGGCGCGGATGCCCGTCGGTTCGCCGATGTTCATGTCTCCGGAGCAGATCCGCTCGCTTCCGGTCGACGGCCGCACCGACATCTACGCCGTCGGCGCGATGCTGTTCCAGATGCTGACCGGCCGTCCGCCCTTCCGGGGCAAGGACGCGGTCGAGATCTTCGACCGCCACCGCACCGCCCCGGTCCCGCCGATCGTCTCGCCGAGCGGCGCGTCGATCCCGCCCGAGCTCCAGGCCGTCGTCCGCAAGGCGCTGGCCAAGGATCCGGCGGAGCGCTACCCGACGGCCGCGGCGATGGCCGAGGCCGTCCGCGCCGTCGACTTCGACCCGAAGCCGGCGGTCGTCGCGCCTCGTCCGCGTCCCTGGGGAGCCATCCTCGCGCTCCTCGCCGTCGTCTCCGCGCTCGCCGTCGGCCTCGTGCTGATGACGGGCGTCCTGGGTGGCGCAGAGCGCGGCGACGAGACGCCTGTCGAGACGGCATCGTCCGTCAAGGCGGTCGTCGAGACCAAGGCGTCCGGCGGAATCCAGATCCCGTCGCCGCCTCCGGCGCCGAGCGTCGCGACGGCCTCGCAAGGCTGCGCGCTCCTCGACGCCGGTCGGGTCACCGACGCGGTCGCGACGCTCACGCGCGCGCTCGCGGCGTCTCCCGAAGATCCCGAGGGGCTCTTCTGCCTCTGCAGCGCGCTCGTCCGCCAGCCGGAATCCGGCGATGCGGCGAAGCGGGCCTGCACGAGCTATCGGAACCTGGCGCCCCGCCTGCGGGACGCCGACAAGACCCGCAGGGTCGACATCTGGCTCCGAAGGCTCGGGCGATAGGAAAGACGGAACTTCGTGACGGACGAGATGACATCTCGTCCGTCTTTTCATATACTGCTTCCGAGTCTCATATTGAACCTCCTATGCGCATCCGCACCGCTCTCGCCTTCACGACCGCCTGTTCCGTCGTCGCCCTGGCCATGCCGGCCATGGCGAACCCGACCGCCCGCTATTTCGTTCGTTCGACCGACCCCGCGCTGAAGGGCGAACTCGATGCGCGCCACGCCTTCCCCGGAGGCTTTTCCGCGGACCTGACGCCCGGCAAGGCCGCGGCGCTCTCGGCGCGCGGCATCGAGCTCGAACCGATGGTGCAATATGTCCCGCTCGCCAAGGGCGGCAACAAGCCGAGCCCGTCCGTCCGCACGACGCCGACCGATCAGGTGCCGTGGGGCATCGAGACGGTCTATGGCGCGTCCGTGACGCCCTCCGGTGGCGAGGGCGTCGATGTGGCCGTGCTCGACACCGGCGCGAACCGGAACCATCCCGACCTCGCGCGCCGCGTGAAGGACTGCAAGGACTTCACCGCCCGCACGCTCAAGAACGCCTGCGACGACAAGAACGGCCACGGCTCGCACACGGCCGGCACCATCGCCGCCGACGGCGGGACCGACGGTCTCGGCATCTTCGGCGTCGCGCCGGGCGCGAACCTCATGATCCTGAAGGTCTGCGGCGCGAGCTTCTGCTGGAGCGACGACATCGCCGCGGCGATCCGCTACGCGGCCGACCACGGCGCGGAAATCGTCTCGATGAGCCTCGGCGCGGACGGCGAAAGCTCGCTCGAGCGCGACGCCATCGCCTACGCCGTCTCGAAGGGCGTCCTGGTCGTGGCCGCCGCCGGCAACGACGGCCCGGCCGACGGTTCGATCGACTATCCCGGCGCGAACCCCGACGCCGTCGCGGTCGGCGCCATCGACGCTTCAGAAACGGTCGCGTCCTGGAGCTCGCGCGGCGTGAACGACGGCGATTACATCGTCGAAGCGCGCGAAGTCGAGTTCGGCGCTCCGGGCGTGGCCGTGGAATCGACCTGGTATGACGGCGGCTACAATGTCATCTCCGGCACTTCGATGGCCACGCCGCATGTGGCGGGCCTGCACGCCAAGCTCTGGCTGGGGAGCGGCGCCGCGACGCGCGCGCGTCTCCAGTCGCTCGCCCGCGACATCCATGCCGCCGGCGACGACACCGCCACCGGCTTCGGCCTCCCCCAGCTCCCGTAGGACGAAAAAAGCCCGACCTCGGAAGGTCGGGCTTTTTTGGTAGCGCGTAGGGGATTTGCCGCGCGCTCCGACGCGCGGTCCGGGGCGGCTGCGCACCGGCCTGCCCCCGGCAGGCCTCTCGCCGCCCGTTCAAATCTTCCTTCGAAACCAGCAAAAGACCCCATCTTGCGATGGAGTCTTTTGCTGGTAGCGCGTAGGGGATTTGAACCCCTGATCTTCTCCGTGAGAGGGAGACGTCCTGGACCGGGCTAGACGAACGCGCCATGACGCGTTTGAGGATAGCATGCCGCTGGAAAGTTGTCCAGGGGAAGTGCTACACTGGACGATGCATTTATCCCTAACCTTCGCGCTATGCTGCTTCACAAGCTCATGCACAACCCTGTCATGACCCATCTGCGCAAACCGTGCCACAAGGAGTACGCCAGGCTCGTCCTGCGTCTCGCGGTCGCCGGCGTCTTCATGTACCACGGCGCGATGAAGCTCGCAGGCCTCGAAGGGGCCGCGATGTTCTTCGAACGGCTCGGCATCCCGATGCCGGGGGCGATGGCCGTCCTCGTCGCGATCGTCGAGTTCTTCGGCGGCGCGCTCGTCGGACTCGGACTCGCCACGAGGTTCTGGTCCGCGGGCCATATGGTCATCATGGTCGTGGCCATCCTCACGGCCAAGGAGATCGGTTCGTTCAAGACCTACGAGCTCGAATTCATGCTCCTGGCCTCGTCGCTCTCGCTGGTCCTCTCCGGCGGCGGCTGCTACAGCCTCGACGCCTGGCTGATGAGGAAGGGGGAGAGCGAGCACGCCTCCGCGATGCCGATGGCCG
Organism: Candidatus Paceibacter sp.; assembly: GCA_020724945.1. Classification (GTDB taxonomy): domain Bacteria; phylum Patescibacteriota; class Patescibacteriia; order SG8-24; family DYFX01; genus DYFX01. The sequence continues at coordinate 8,389 of DYFX01000016.1, read as the reverse complement.
CGCCCAAGGCGTGACGGTTGACGGAAACGCGATTTCCGGCTACGCTGGGGCATTCCCCGCGTAGTTTTCGTTTCCCTATGTTCTCCTGGAAGACCGCCGGAAAACCCATCGTGGCCCTGTCGCCGATGGCCGACATGACCGATTCGGAATTCTGCCTCATCGCCAAGCGCTTCGGGGCCAAGATTGTGTTCCGCGAGATGGTCTCCTCCGAAGCGGTCGTCCGCGGCAACGAGAAGACGCTCGACATGACCGCCTTCGAGGAAGAGGAGCGCCCCATCATCCAGCAGATCTTCGGCGCCGATCCGGACACGATGGCCGAGTCCGCCCGCATCATCGAGGAGAAGTTCCATCCGGACGGCATCGACATCAACATGGGTTGCCCGGTCTACAAGATCACCTCCAACTTCAACGGCGCGGCGCTCATGAAGGACGCCAAGCTCGCGTCGGAAATCATCAGGAAGATGAAGGCCGCGATCTCGGTGCCGCTCTCGGTGAAGATCCGTCTCGGCTGGGCCGATCCGCGCGAATGCCTCGAGTTCGCGCCCGCGCTCGAACAGGCCGGCGCGGACCTCCTGACCGTCCACGGCCGCACCAAGGCGCAGGGCTACTCCGGCGTCGCCGACTGGAACATGGTCGGCGAGGTGAAGAAGCGCGTCTCGATTCCCGTGCTCGTGAACGGCGACATCCATTCGCCCGAGACGGCCAAGCCCGCCATGGAAGCCTCCGGCGCCGACGGCGCGCTCATCGCCCGCGGGGCGCTCGGCAATCCCTGGATCCTGAAGCAGATCGAGGAAGTCCTGCGCGACGGCCGCGTCTCGACGGTCATCGACGAGGAGACGCGTCGCCGCACCGTCATCGAGCACACCAAGCTGATGATCGCCCGCCACGGCGCGGAGCGCGGCGTCGTCCTGATGCGCAAGCACTACGCCTGGTACTTCAAGGGCAGCCCGCGCAGCAAGGAACTGCGGATGGAGCTGAACGCAGCGAAGTCGCTCGCGGAAGTGGAGGCCGCGCTGGCGCTCGACCGGCAGCCGGAAGCGGCATGAGACGAGGGTGACCGGAACCCTCGTTTTTGCTACGCTGTCGCAATATGACCGACGCCTGGAACGACCTCCTCGTCCAGCCCCTGCTCGACACCCTGCTGTTCCTCTACCGGACGGTCGCGTTCGGGAATTTGGGCGTGGCCGTCATCGAACTGACCGTGCTGCTGCGCCTGGTCCTCCTGCCGCTCACCGTCCTGGCCGAGCGCTCCAGCGCGCGCTACGAACGCCTCTCCGACGAGGTCGCCGCCATCCAGGCGCGGCACAAGAACGACCCGGTCCTCGCCAATGAGGAGATCCGCGGCCTCCTGAAGACGCGGAAGATCAATCCCTGGGCCAAGGCCGCGGTCCTGCTCGTCCAGCTCGCGGTGCTGCTCGCGCTCTACCGCGTCTTCACCCGCGGCGCCCTCGCGCCCGATGTCGACCCGACCTTCTTGGGCGCCAACCTCGCCCTCCGCAACGCCTGGTGGGCGCTCGCCGTCGGCCTCATCTTCCACCTCGAGATCGTGCGCGGACAGCGCAAGGTCGAGCACCTCCTCGGCAAGCAGGACGCCATCTATCGCTACGCTTTCCCGCTCATTTCCTTCGTGGTATTGTCGATGTTGCCGATGGTGAAGGCGCTCTTCGTCCTCACCTCCATGGCCTTCTCCCTCGCCGTCTCGGCGATCAGGCGCACACTATGGCCGACCGTCTCGACCAACTGATGTATTCGTTCGTCGTCGAGGATGTCCTCAAGGGGCTTTTCATTTACGTGCCCCCGGGTTATGTCGCCTGCGTCTACGACCTCGGACGCGGCGTGCTGAAGAAGGTGATGATGCCGGGCCTCCACCTCAAGATCCCGTTCTGGCAGAAGGCCAAGCTCTTCAACACGCAGACGCTCGAATATTCCATCTCCAAGGAGTTCAGTCCCGAGCATGTGAAGGCGCTCGGCGACACGCCCATCACGGCGCAATCCTCCGACGGCAAGCGCATCCAGGTCGAAGGCACCATCCTCCTGCGCCTCGACATCGAGCAGATCCCGATGATCTGGCAGAACATCGGCGACGACTTCGTCCAGAAGATCGTGCGCCCCACCATCAGGAGCCGCATGCGCATGATCTCCGCGCGCTATCCGCACGCCGACATCTGCTCGTCGCGCCGCGATCAGGTCGAGATCGAGACCAAGCAGGAGCTCGAACGCATCTTCTTCCCGCGCGGCATCCGTGTGGAGAATGTCCTGCTCTCGGACATCCGTGAATGCCCCGCCGATGCCGAATGAACGCCGCGATTGGCACGCCCAGACCGCCGAAGCGGCGCTTGAGGCGCTCGGAAGCGGCGCGGAGGGCCTCTCCGACGCCGAAGCCGAAACCCGCCTCCGGACGCACGGCCCCAACGAGCTCCCGACCGAGCCCCCCGTCTCGAGGCTTTTGCTGTTCCTGAAGCAGTTCCACAGCGCCCTCATCTACATCCTGCTGGCCGCCGCGCTCATCTCGCTGCTCTCGGGGCACCCGTTCGACGCGCTCGCCATCCTGATCATCGTGCTGGCCAACGGCACCATCGGCTTCGCGCAGGAACGCAAGGCCGAAGCCGCGCTCGCCCGGCTGAAGGAGATGGTCGTGCCCACCGTGGCCGTGAAGCGCGGCGACCGCGTCATGCGCGTCGAGGCGCGGAGCCTCGTGCCGGGCGACCTCGTCCTCGTGGCCGAAGGCGGCCGCGTGCCGGCGGACCTGCGCATCGTCACCGCCGTCGACCTGCGCGCCGACGAATCCGCGCTGACGGGCGAATCCGTCCCGAGCGCGAAGTCGACCGCGCCGGTCGCTCCGGAAGCCGCCCAGGGCGACCGCAAATCGATGCTCTTCATGGGCACGCTCGTCACCTCCGGCGAGGGCGCGGGCGTCGTCGTCGAGACCGGCGAGCGCACCGTCTTCGGCGCCATCGCGCGGTCGCTTTCCGTCATCAAGCGCGAGCGCACGCCGCTCGAACGCCGCGTCGACCGCCTCGGCCGCACCTTGGCCGTCGCCGCCGTCGCCCTTTCCGGAATCATCTTCCTGATCGGCATCCTGCGCGGGCTCGAACCCATCGAGATGTTCCTCGTGGCCGTCGCCATGGCCGTCTCGAGCATCCCGGAGGGCTTGCCCGCCGTCTTGGCCGTGGTGCTCGCCGTCGGCGTCCAGCGCATGGCGCGCAGGAACGCCGTCACGCGCCGGCTTCCGGCCGTCGAGACGCTCGGCGTCGTGGATGTCATCTGCACCGACAAGACCGGCACCCTCACCGAGAACCAGATGACGGCGCGCGCCGTCGTGACGCTCACGCACGAGATCCAGGTCACGGGCGAGGGCTGGGAACCGAAGGGGGAGTTCCGCGCCGACGGCGAGAAGCTGCTCGTGAGCGATCACCCTTCGCTGATGCACCTCTTGCGCGTGGCCGCCGTCTGCAACAAGGCGGAGGTGCTGCTGCAGGACGGCCGATGGATCGCGAACGGCGACCCGACGGAAGCCGCGCTGGTGGCGCTCGGCGCCAAGGCCGGTTACGAGAAGCACGACCTCGCGCGCTCCGAACGCACCGTCGACGAGATCCCGTTCAGTTCCGACCGCAAGTACCGCGCCATCCTTCACGACTACGCCGGATCCGATGACCAGCCGCGCCGCGAGATCATGGTCGTCGGCGCCTTTGAGGTGCTGTTGGCCAGGACTTCCGCCGCCGTCGAATCCGGACACGAGCACCCGCTCACGGCCGTCGCCGCCGGCCGCCTGGAGGAAGCCAACCGCGACATGGCGGCCAGGGCGATGCGCATCCTGGCCGTGGCCGTGAAGCGCGTGGACCCATCGCACGCGGAGCTGCGCGAGGAGGACCTGAAGGACATGACGATGCTGGGACTGATCGGCATGATCGACCCGCCGAGGAAGGGCGTCGCCGACGCCATCGCCGCCTGCCATACCGCCGGCATCCGCGTCATCATGAACACCGGCGACCACCGCGAGACCGCGGTGGCCATCGCCCGCGAGGTCGGCATCCTGGGCGCCGAGGAAAACGCGGAGGGCCGCGTCTTCACCGACGCCGAAGTCGCCGCGATGGACGACGCGCGCCTGCGCGAGGTCCTCGCGCGCGCCGCCGTCTTCGCGCGCGTCTCGCCGCAGACCAAGGTGCGCGTGGTGGGCGCGCTCAAGGCGCTCGGCCACACCGTCGCCATGACCGGCGACGGCATCAACGACGCGCCGGCGCTCAAGACCGCCGACATCGGCGTGGCGATGGGCATCGCCGGCACCGATGTCACCAAGGAGGTGGCCGAGATGGTGCTCACCGACGACAATTTCGTCTCCATCGTGAGCGCCGTTGAGGAAGGCCGCATCGTCTACCGCAATGTCAAGCAGACGGTGGCGTACCTCGTGACCACCAATGTCGGCGAGGTCGTCACCATCCTGGCCTCGCTCGCGCTCGGCATGCCGTTGCCGCTCCTGCCCGCGCAGATCCTCTGGCTCAACCTCGCCACCGACGGTTTCACCGGCATCGCCCTGGCGGCCGAGAAGCGCCACGGCGACGAGCTCACGCGGCCGCCGCGCGCCAAGGACGACCGCATCCTTTCGAAGAACCTCCTGCTCATGACGCTCGCGACCGCGGCGCTCATGGCCATCGGCACGCTCGCCCTCTTCGAATGGGCGCTGGGCACGAACGGCATCGAACGCGCCCGCACCGTCGCCTTCCTCTCGATGGTCTTCTTCCAGCTTTGGAACGTCTTCAGCATGCGCTCGGCCGCGGATTCGATCTTCACGCTCGGCTGGCGCACCAACAAGTGGGTCGTCCGGGGCGTGGCGCTCTCGGTGGCGCTCGTCGCCGCGCTGGTGTATGTGCCCGCCCTCCAGCGCGTCTTCGGTCTCGCGCCCGTCGGCTGGGAGGAATGGGCGCTGGCCCTGGCCGTCTCGTCGTCGGTGCTGTGGGCCGTCGAGCTCTACAAGATCCTCATCCGCCGCGGCGTCGTCCCGGCCCGCTGGCTCTAGGCTTGACGGACCGCCGCAGGAGACGCATCCTGGTCGCAGTCCTTTCGACAGGAGAACGCCTTGCGCATCATCGTGCTGATCGAAGAGAGCCGCGTGGAGGACGCGGCCGCCGTCCTCGAAAGCGTCGGTTTCGCCGCCGACGCCTCGAACCCTCCGGAAGTCCGCGACGGCATCGTCCGGATCCGCGGCGAGCTGCCGGAGAAGGACCTGCACGAGCTGGGCCTCATCGACGGCGTCCGCGACTGGATCGTGCCCTCCTCCGACGAGGACGAGGACGCGCGCTCCGATCGCTGGCCCTGGAAGCAGAAGCCCGAGACCGACTGACGACCCCACCGCGGGCCGTCTTTTTTTCGCGAAAACTGCCTGTACCGTTTTGCGTCAGCTGACGCATTTTCGTTCACGGACTTTTTTCCCGATACGAAAACATCCCGCTCACGAGGGAGGGGATGCGGGGTCGGTCGACGCGTCGATCTTGCGGAAGGCGCGGCGGGCGTAGAGGAAGGCGGTGACGGCGCCGATCGCGCCGCCGACGGCCGCGGAAGCCGCGCCGCCGACGATGCCCGGCAGGATCGTCATCATGCACAGGATGACCGCGACGCCGAACCAGACATCCTGGCGCGCCGCGCGTCGTTCGTGGGCGGCGAGCGCTTCCTCCGCCTGGGCGCGGTTGTAGTCGATGACCGCTTCCGAGCCGAGCACGACGGCAGGGATGTGCTCCTGGACGGCGCCGCAGGTCGGGCAGGCCAGGACGACGCGTCCTTCGCGTTCCACGGGCACGAGCGCCTCGTGGCGGCTGTCGACGCGGCAGGTGAGCTCGTGGATGAACCCGGCCGCCTGCCACTTGGAGACGATGCGGATGATGTCGGCGTTGGTGCGTTCGGACACGGGGCCTCCGGGGGAAGGGACTGACCGGAGCATAAGCCGTTTCGGCCGAAATCGTCAATATCGGGGCGCGCTTGACGCCTGGCGTTAGCAGTCGTAAGATGGGACTGCTAAAGCTATGGAGACCCTCGATTCCCGCAAGGAAATCCTGCTCAAGCTTACGGTCAGGCGGTATGTGAAATCCGCCGAGCCGGTGGGTTCGGCGTGGCTGGCCGAAGCCTCTGGGCTCGATGTCTCGTCGGCCACCATCCGGAACGAGCTGGCCGAGCTGGAAGACCTCGGCTATCTCCTCCAGCCGCACACCTCCGCCGGCCGCGCGCCGTCGGAGAAGGGCTACCGCTACTATGTCGCGCACTTCCTGGAGAAGAAGCCTCCGAAGGAGGAGGTGGTCGAAGCGATGAGCGACGCGGTCCACGAATCGTTCGAGGACGCCGAACGCCTCCGCCGCGCCGCCAAGGCGCTCGCGGAACTCGCGCAGGAGTCCGCGCTCGTCGGCTTCGCCCCGCGGAATGTCTACTACACCGGCCTCTCGAACCTCTTCGCCAAACCGGAGTTCCGCCAGTACGGCCAGGTCGCCTCGATGTCGAAGGTGCTCGATCATCTCGACGAGACGATGGAGAAGATGTTCCCGCAAGTCCCGCCGTCGGTCAGCATCCTGATCGGCAGCCAGAACCCGTTCGGTCCCGAGTGCGGCCTCGTCATCGCCCGCGCCCCGATGGGGGACTCCTACGGCGTCCTCGGCCTCCTCGGCCCGATGCGCATGGACTACGACGCCGGCGCCGCCCTCCTCGAGACCGCCATCCGAACGCTGAAACGCTGAACCGCCTGTCATCCCGAGCCGCGCGGTGCGCGGCGATAGGGATCCCTCTTGAAGGAATGTCCGGATGTCTCTCGAAAAGCGATTCCTACCGCTCGGCTGGAATGCCTCGCTCGGAATGACAAAGTGAAACTTCATATGTCAGACGAAGAACAGAAAATCGAAGAAACTTCCTCTCCACCGGAGCAATCTCCCGAAGAGAAGTGCGCCGAGCTCGAAGCCGCCTGGAAGCGCGCCCTCGCCGACTACGCCAACCTCCAGAAGGAAGTCGCTCGCGAGCGGATGGAGATGGGCCAGTACGCCACGCTCCGCGTCGTCGAGCGGTTCCTCCCGGTGTTCGACAACTTCCAGGTCGCCGTGAGCCACATGCCCAAGACCGAGGACAAGACGGTCCTGAACTGGGCCCTCGGCGTCGGCTTCATCCAGAAGCAGATCGACGACGCCATGAAGGACCTCGGCCTCACCGCCATCGAGACGGAAGGCAAAGCCTTCGACGCCTCGAAGCACGAAGCCGTCGGCGAAGAAGATGCCGTAGCCGCAGGGCTTGCCCTGCCCTCCGGCTCCGTCCTCCGCGAAGTGCAGAAGGGTTACGAGATCAACGGGAAAGTCGTGCGTCCAGCTAAAGTCATCATCGTGAAATAAACCTATGGTGTTCAAAAGCGACCTCGAGTGGGAATCCGACTACCAGCACCACCGCTTCTCCTTCAAGGAGTGGGGGAACTTCCTGAATTTCTTCCGCCTCGACCCTGACATGCTGGTCACGGTCCCTTCGCGCGCCGTCGACGAGAACGGCAACCGCGCCAAGGAACAGAAGATCCGCCTCCGCGACCTCCCCAAACACAAATCCGGCGCCACCTCGATGAAACTCGCCGTCCAGACCCAGAACAAGCTGGTCAAATTCGAAGCGGCTGGCGCCAGCTTCCAGGCGAAGGCGGAGTGAGTATGGAAGAAACGAACTTCTGGTTTTATTTCTTGGTAGACATGGCATGGGCGTTCGTTTGCTCTATTAAGTGGTTGATTGAATATATTCCGCGACTGCTTGAGCACGCCGCTCTCCCCGGTGCCGTGGTTTGGGTCGCCCATATATTCAAGGAAGAAATCAAGAATTTTATCTCTCGGGCGACCGGAGTTTCTGCGGGAGGCGTGTCACTTGAAGCTAAAGCTCAGCAACAGGCATTGGATCAGAAAGAGTCTGTTACAACACTGAAATCGCTTGAAGAGGAAAAAGCCAGACTCGCAGAGGAAATTGAGAAACTGAAAACTGAAGGCAAGGACTTCGAGCAATCTTCCTTTAAAGTTATTGAGGATCTCCGCAACCAAAACACGAGACTGGAAGAGGATTTGGAGTTTCTGAGGCTCTATAAAAAGATGTACGGTACGCAATTCAGACTTCTCAAGCGGATGATGGTTTTGCCAGAAATCAAAATGGATTTTGTTGTTGAGTTTTTTAATCAAGCAAAACAACAGATTCCAGCTCTTGAAAGAGATAATCCATCTCGATTCTTTCAATACCTGATTGACAGTGGTTTAGTGGATAAGGTTCCAGACGAGACTTTCAAACTCTCAGATAAGGGGCTGAGGTTCGTTTCTAATGTGACAGAAAATAAATATACCGACCAACCCTTCTGATATGTCCCTCCTCCCTAAAAACACCAATCCCTTCGACGACGCCGAGC
>DYFX01000015.1 GCA_020724945.1 Candidatus Paceibacter sp. | reverse complement strand
GGCCAGCCGATCGACCTGGTCGAAGCGGCGCGCGTCCTCGAGACGCTCTACGGCGCCTTCGGCGGCGCCAAGGACGGCGGCTTCGGCATCGGCATCGCCGGCGGTCTCGATTCCGCTTCGGTCGTGGATCTCAAGCGCTTCTTCGACTGGTGGCCGGACCTGTCGATCGACGCCGAAAGCGGCGTACGCGACAAGCAGGATGCGCTCGACGGCGAGAAAGCCCGGCAGTTCATCTACCGTTCCTGCGGCATCATGCCGATCCGCACGAGCGAAACGACGACGACCCCGTGAAGGGTCGTCTTTTTCATTCGCGGGCGATGATGAGGACCTCGTGGAGATCGCTGACCGTGAGGCCTTTCCGGCGTCCGCCGCCGATGACATAGACGCGGTCCTTCCAGGCGACGGCGGCGATCCCGTGGCGCGGGCTCGGCATCGCCTGCGGCAAGGTCGACCAGGACTTCTTGGCCGGATCGTAGACCTCGACTTCCGCGACGGTGCCCTCCGGCGTCTCGCCGCCGAAGGCGTAGACGCGGCCGCCCAGCGCCGCCACGGCATGGCCGCTGCGCGCCACGGTCATGTCCGGAAGCGCCTCCCAAGTCATGGATTTCGGGTCGTAGGCCTCAGTCGTCGCGAGGTTCCGGGCGATCGATCCTCGGCGTCCGCCGATCGCGAAGATCTTTCCCGCGGCGCCGGCGGCCGCGAGATGCGTGCGCGGCGTCGGCATGGGCTTCAATCCGTTCCAGCCGGAACGCGCGGGATCGTAGTACTCGAACGCGTCGCCGGCGCCGGCGGTCGTGACGCCGCCCACGACATAGACCGTGCCGTCGAGCGCGGCCGCGCCCGAGGCGCCGCGGAAATCGTTCAGGCGTCCGAGCTGTTCCCAGGCGTCCTTCTGCGGATCGTAGGCGAAGACATCGTCCATCGGCCGCGAGGCGAGGCCCGTCAGCCCGCCGATGACATAGATGCGCTCTCCGTCCGAGACGACGGCGGGATGATGCACGGCCTGCGGCAGCCGCGCGATGGGCCGCCAGGCGTCGGCGCCGATGTCGTAGGCCAGCGCGGTGGAGAGCGTGCGGAAATAACCGTCGACGCCGCCGACGACATAGATGGTGTTGCCGAGCACGGCCGCGCCGAAATCGGCGCGCGGCTCCGGCATCGGCTTCACGGTCTCCCAGTGCGTGCCGACGCCGCGCTGTCCGATGGGCGTCGTCGTGGCCGACGCGTCTTCCGGAAAGAAAAACGCCACGGCCGGTTCGCGGCGGAGGCGCGCCCAATCCCAACCCTGGACATAGTGCAGATACGCCCCGACGACGATCCCGATGAAGACGAGCCCGTAGAGCTTACGCATCCTGGTCCCAGCGCTTGCGCCCCTTCCGGATGTCGGCCAAGAGCAGCTTGGCGCCGGTGTTATCTTTCGGATTGAGTTTCAGGATCTCGCTGAAGCGCTTTTCGGCGTCCTTCGTGTCGCCGCGGCGGTAGGCGACGAGCGCGAGGCCGTGCAGGGCGCGCAGGAGCGAGCGGTCGTGCGGGGCGTCCCAGTCGACATGCGTCGGCATCTTGCCCTTGAAGAACTTCAGCGCCTCCTTCAACGCCTTCCCGTGCATGGCCTCCGCCTCGTCGAGGCGCTTCTCGTGGAAGGCGACGGTGCCGAGTCCGGAGAGCGCGTCGGCATGATGCGGATCGCCGGCGAGCACGCCGATGAAGGCCTCTTCAGCCTCGCTCAACATGCCGGACTGGAGCGCCGCCCAGCCGGCGGCGAAGAGGTGCTCGATTTCCTGCGGCGGGAGCTTGGCGTCTTTCATAGTCACGGCTGGAGCGCTTCGTCAGGCGAGCCGCCCATCACGCTGATGACGGCGGCCGTGATGCCCGGATACTGCAGGAGCGTCCGCTCGATCTGCGCGCGGATGGACTGCACGCGGCAGGAACCGGCGACGCGCCCGAGTTCGGCGCCGAAATCCACGCTGGCCACGCCGCTCGCGACGGAGAACGATCGGATCTCCAGTCCGTCGGGCAGGCTCGTGAAATGCCCCGCCGACTTCTCGGCGTCGGTCGGGCCCTTCAGCAGCGCTTCGAGCGCGGCGCGGGGACCCTCGACGGGTCCGTCGGCCAGGAGCGCGCGGCGCACGGGGAAGACGACCGAACAATCCAGGTGCTCGGGGTCGAGATCCGCGTTCGGGAAGTAGAGATGCGCGACCGACTCCCCTTCCGCGAGGCCTTCGCACTTCTGGACGCACATCAGGACGCAGATTTCGGCGTCGGGCGGGCAGGCGGACGCGCATTCATTCCAGACGCCTCCGGCGGCTTCGCAAGCGGCGGCGTCGGCAGGAGCTTCTTCGGGCGGCGCCGTGACGACGGATGGGATCCCCTCGACCGGATCGTTGGCGTTGGTATAGAACCACGCGCCCGCGGCCAGGACGGCCAGGGCGAGCGTGATGGCGAGGAGGTGGGTGAGAGGCGGGCGGGCGTTCATATCATTCTAGGCATTTTCGGGCGGCGGCTTCCTCCTCCGGCGTGATGTCGCCGGAGAGGACGGCCGTGACGCGGTCGGACGAGATGGACGCGCGCAGGCACAAGATCTGCTGGGGCGAAAGGGTCGCCGCCATCTCGCGCAGTTCCTCCGGCGTGCTCCCTTTCAAGGTCTCGACATCGATGACGATCGTCTCTTCCTTGGTGACGACGACCGGCGTCGCGGACGCGTCCCCGATCCACGCGAAGCTCCGTTCCGTCAGCCGATATCCGGCGTACGCCGCGCCCGCGAACCAGGCCACGGCGAACAGGAAGGTCGCGGCGCGCATATCAGTTCCCGTACTGCTCCATGAGCGACTTGAGCGCGTCGGCCTGGAAATCCTCCATCATCTTCGGCAGGGGGTTGGCCAGCAGGAACCAGAGGGTGCCGCCCAGCAGGATGCCGTAGAAGGCCAGCTGGATGAGGAGCTTGATGACGGTCAGGACCTTGATGAAGGTGTCGAGCGAGCTCGACGCGGGTTTTGGGGATTCGGTAAGCATGGCGCCATTCTACCACGCCTGAAGGCTTTACAAGAACCCTCGACTGCGGCTAGCATGAGGCGAACCACCACCTTATGGACGCCTGCTGCATGCACGACGGCGAGGAAAAGAAGAAGGATGGCGAGGAGAAAGGCTGCTGCGACGCCTGCCCCGACAAGGGCTGCGACGGCTGCGACTGCTCCAAGCCGGAAAACGCGAGCGGCTGCTGCATGGGCGGCGGCTGCGCGTGCGGGAACGGCCGCTAAGGCGGCCGTTTTCGTTTGGCGTGCCGAAGGCCTGCGTTCGTGGTAAAATCAGCAGGCAATCGCGCCTGTGTATGAGCGAGGTACGGCTCTGGATCCACCATCAGATCGCGCGGCTCGACGGGACGCGTGAACGCCGGTTCGTCGCGCTCGCGGCGGCGCTGATTTTCGCGTCGCTGGCCCTCGGTCCGCAAGCCCTCCGCGCCGTCGATCTCGCCGTCAACGCCCCCGACATCCGCATCGACGAGTTCGGGACGAGCCCTGTCTCGAATCCCGTCCGCTTCCGCGCGACCTCCCTGAACGCCACGCTCCGCGACCTGATGTTCCTGGTCGCGATGCCGGACGGGAATACCCTGACGATCCCGGGCCATCTCGCGAGCGCCACGGATCCGACGCTTTGGGTGTCGGACCCCTTCAACGGGATCCCCGGCGCGTCCCATACGGTGAAGGCGCAAGGCACCTCTCGGGAAACGGGCACGAGCGTCGTCTCCTCGCGACCGGTGACCTTCACGATCTTCGACCCGAACGCGACGACTTCGACGGAACCCTCCGGCACGAACGAGCCTGCCGGCACGACCGCGACCGAGAAGATCGTGGAGATCCTGCGCGTCGAGGCCTGGCCCGGCACGGAGCCGAAGATCGAGGCGCTCGGCCGCCACGAAGGCTTCGACGCGCCGACGGCCTTCTTCCGCGTGCGCGGACTCACGGGCCTCGCCTTCCTCGGACAGTACCCGGCCGCGCGCATGACGGACGGTTCGTGGCACGCGACCTTCGCCGTCCCCGGCGGAGAGCTCTACCGCGTCGTCCTCGTCGCGGAATCGCCCGCCGGCGCCCGCGAATCGCTCCCGCGCGACATCCAGGTCCCGGCGGCGGAGGCTCCGGCGCCCGCGCCCGCCCAACCGGTGACGGCTCCGCCATCCGTCTCGCTGCTCACGCCTGTCGAAGGATCGGAGCTCGCGAGCCCTGTCGCGCTCGCCGCGCGCGTCGCCAACGCCACCGCCACCTCGATGCTGTTCGAAGTCCTCGATCCGGCGGGCGTCACGCGCGCGCTCCCGGGCGCCGTCGGCGCGGGCGGCGACTGGGTCGCGATGTTCGTCGGAGAGGCAGGGGCGTATCGCGTCGGAGCGCGCGCCGTCCTTACGGACGGTTCGACGGTCGCAGCCTCGTCGTTCCGCTCGTTCAAGATCGCCCCGCCGCCGACCGTGACGGCGACGGGTACGGCCGCGACATCCGAGCCACCTCCTCCCGAGCCCGTGCCCGCCGTACAGCCGACGATCGAGCTCTTCTCGCCCTCGCAGACCGAGCCGTTCGCCGGACCCGTGCCGATTTCCGCGCGCGTGAAGGACGGCCTGCCCGAGCGCGTGGTCGCCTTGGTCATCGATGCCGCCGGCCGCGAAACCATCGTCCTCGCCTCGAAGACGCCGACGGGCGACTTCTGGACGGCGATCTTCGAAGGCCCCGACGGCGAATACCGCTTCCGCGTGCGCGCGCTCGTCGCCGGCAAGGAAGTCCTTTCGACGGAGCGCCGCTTCGCCGTGAAGCGGCCCATCGAGACGCTTCCTCCGCCTCCGCCTCCGCCGACCGCGACGACGACGGGCGAAACGGTTCCGCTTCCGCCTCCTCCCTCCGGAGCCACGACGACGGAACCGCTCCCGCCGCCTCCGCCACCCCTGACCGCGACGACGATCGCCGCGACGACCACGCCTCCGGCCAGCGCCCCCTCGATTCCGCCGGCCCTCGCCGACGCCTGCCGCGCGGCCGGCATCCTTCCGGCACGCTGCGCCGACTGGCTGAAAGCCACCTACCAAAGCCGGGAGTGCCTCGAAGCCGGCGCCCGCACGCGCGAGACCTGCACGGCGCTCCTTGAACGCCTCGGCGCGCCGGTCGACGAGATGAAGCTCTTCGGCTTGGCCGAGGATCGCGAGCTCGTCGAAGCGGCCGAGGCCGCGCGCGAGGCCGCCGGAAAGGCGTTCGCGCCCGACGAGATGCCGCCGGCGATCGGACGCTTGCTCGCGTTCCGACTGCGGCCGGAGGACCGCTGGCGCGTGATGGCGTCCCGCGGCGAAGCTCCCGCCCTGCTCACGCTCGACAGCGACGGCGACGGGCTTCCGGACGATGTCGAACGCCGTCATGGTACGGACCCCTTCGCGGCCGACACCGACGGCGACGGCTTCAGCGACGGCGAAGAGGTCAGGAACGGCTATAACCCGCTCGGCCCCGGATCGCTCGAACGGCCCGTCCGCGGCGTCGAGAAGGCCATTCTCGAAGGCCTCGCGCTCGAGGAGCCGCGCGACGCGGAGGATGCGCTCATCGATCCCTCGTTCACCATCGCCGCCGTTCCGGAGGTCGGGGTCGAGGACGCCATCGTCCTTTCCGGCACGGCGGCGCCGAATTCCGTCGTCACCCTCTTCGTCTACAGCTACCTGCCCGTCGTCGTGACCACCACGACCGACGAGAACGGCAACTGGACCTACGCCTTCGGCAGCAAGCTCGCCGAAGGCCGCCATGAGGCGTATGTCTCCGTCAACGACGACACGGGCAAGCTCGTGGCCGCCTCGTCGCCGCTCGCCTTCTTCGTCCGCGAGGCGCAAGCCGTTACCGAAGAGGACTTCCTCCGTCCCGACGTCAATGTCGAGGAGGCGCCGGCCGAGCTCTCGCGCCGCTTCATCTACGGCGGCCTCGCGCTCATCGCGCTCGCGCTCTTCCTCGTCATCGCCATCATCCGCCAAGTGAAGAAGTCCGGCGTGCCGGACGCCGGGGCCGGCCTATGATCGCCCTCAAGAAATATTGGCAGATCGTCTACGCCGGCATCCTCATCGTGCTGGTGCCGATCCTGATCGTCGCCAACACGCTCTACGCGGTCCGCGGCTTCAAGGAAGACACCGATGTCGCCCTCCAGCGCCAGGCGCTCATCGTGGGACGGCTCTTCAATGTCGCCGCCAAGGACGCGCTCGACGATCCCGAGGCGCTCCAGGCGCTCGTGCTGGATGTCGCGGGGCAGGTCGGCGAGGTGCGCGCGCTCGAAGTGCTCGTCCCCGACGGCGCCGCGCTCCCGAGCGAACGCTTCCGCATCGTGGCGAGCCTCGACGGGAACGCCATCGGCAAGTCCTCGAGCCAGGTGCAGAACGTACTGGCCTGGACGCAGGACGAGGCCTTCGCCTTCCTGACGCGCGCCGACAACGCCTCCTCCAACGACGAGGATCTCCCGCGCGCCAGCGGCAAGCGCTACTGGGGCGTCATCATGCCGATCCTCGACGCGGACGGCGAGAAGAAGGCGCTCGTCTTCATGAAGCTCTCGCTCGAGACGCTCGACGCGCGCGTCGCGGCCACGCTCTTCCGTTCCTACATCCTGCTGGCGCTGACCGTGCTGGTCACGGTGCTCATCCTCGCGTCCAACACGCGCCTCTTCCAGTACGCGCTCCTCTTCCGCAAGCTCAAGGAGGTCGACAAGATGAAGGACGAGTTCATCTCGATGGCCTCGCACGAGCTGATGACGCCGATCTCGGCCATCAAGGGGTTCCTGTCGCTCTTCCTCGAGAACGCCTTCGGGCCGTTCCAGGGCGTGGCGCGCGAGAAGATGGCGACGCTCTACACGCTCTCCGAGCGGCTCGGCGACCTCGTCGAGGACCTGCTGAACGTCTCGCGCATCGAGCAGGGCCGCCTCGCGATCGATCCCGTCCCGTCGCAGCCCGAGGAGCTGATCCGCGGCGTGATGGAGGAGCTGGAGACCAACGCCAAGAACAAGGGCCTGACCTTCGCCTTCGAGGCGCCGGCGGAACCCCTGCCGAAGATCGCCGTCGATCCCGCGCGCATGAAGCAGATCCTCGTCAACATCGTCGGCAACGCCATCAAGTACACGCCGAAGGGATCCGTGACGGTCACGGCCTATCTTGAAGGCGGCCTGGTGAAGATCAAGTGCACGGACACCGGACTCGGCATGTCGCCCCAGGCGCGCGAACGCCTCTTCCAGAAGTTCTACCGCATCGCGACCGACGCCACGCGGACGATTCCCGGCACCGGCTTGGGGCTCTGGATCACCAAACAGCTCGTCGAGCTGCAGAAGGGCCAGATCTATGTCGACTCCATCGAAGGCGTCGGTACCCAGATGTCCATCGCCTTCCCCGCCGTCGAGACGAAATGAACCGCCGTATGGAAAACCCCGCCATCCCCGCAGGCCTGTACCGTGAATTCTTCGCCTCGTCGCCCGTCGGTTTCGGCATCTCCGACAGCCGCGGCGTCCTCATGGATTTCAACGAGGCGATGCGCCTCTACGGCGGCTGGACGCGCGAGGAAGTGATGGCGCTCGGCAGCGTCGCGGCGCTCTACCACGACGGGCCGGGCGAGCGCGAGCGGCTGCTCGGCATCGCCCGGGCGAAAGGCTCGCTGACGCGCGAAGAGGTGCGCTTCAGGAAAAAGGACGGCGGTTTTTTCTGGGCCGCCATGAGCCTGCGTCAGGTCGTGGTGGAGGGGAAGGATTACTGGATCGCGATCGTCGAGGACATCACGGCGGCGAAAGCCGCGCAGGAAGAACGCGAACGCCAGGTCAAGGACATGGAAGAGCTGACGCGGCTCATGATCGATCGCGAGAGCAAGATGATCGAGCTCAAGCGGCGGATCGCGGAACTGGAAGGCGGCGCCCCTTGACGGGGCGCCTTTTCGGTCGTATGCTCCGGCCGGTCCTTTCCACCAAGGAGATCGAAGCACATGAAGAGAAGCGTACGCAGCGACGCGGCCCCCGAGACCCTCGTCCCCCTGATGCTGAAGCTCAAGGATCGGAAGGCGCGCGGGAAGCCCGTCATCGTGGCCGTGGCCGGCGGATCCGGCGACGGCAAGGGCTACCTCATCGAACGCCTCGCCGAGCGGCTTGATGCCGCGCTCGGCGCGCCCGGCGGCGCGGTCGCCGTGCTGTCGCTCGACGACTACTATGTCGGCGTCGACCGCATGCGCGCGGAAGGCATCCCGCACTTCGACCGCCCCGAGGCGCTCGACCTGGGGCTGGCCGCCGCGCAGCTCGCGAAGGCCCGCATCGGCCGCGCGCTGAAGATCCCGCGCTACGACTTCGCCTCCGGCGAGCGCGCCGGCGAGCAGGACTTCGTCCCCAGGACCTTCGTCCTGGTCGACGGCCTCTTCGCCCTGCGCCACCCGGATCTGCTCGCGCTCGCCGACCTCAAGGTCTTCGTCCGCTCCGACCACGACAGCTCGATGCTGCGGCGCCTCTTCCGCGACGCCGGCCCGAACGGCCGCACGCGGCAGAGCTCCCGCGAGGTGCTCGAGCAGTACTTCACCACGGTCTGGCCGTCCAAGAAGGACTTCATCGACCCGACCGCCGCCGAAGCCGACATCATCGTCGAGTCGTGCTACGACCCGGCGGTCGAGGCGCACCGCGCCGGCCCCGTCCAGTACCAGCTCAAGGCGCGCGGCTTCCGCGCGGACGACCATGTGGCCGGACTCTGCGGCGCCGTGCGGCTCGGCAGCTCCGTGCGCCAGACCGACCGCTTCATGCGGCCGAAGACGCGCGAGCATCGCGGCGAGATCCTGCGCCTGCGGATGGAGAACGGCGAGGTCCTGCTGACCTACAAGGGCCCATTCCTCTCCGGCACCGACGGCGCCCGCCACGGCACTTCGCCCATCGCCCTGCCCTCGGACGCCATGCGCTGGTTCACCGACGACTACGAGACGATGGCCACCTTCACGAAGCGCCGCACGCTCTTCCTGGCCGGCGATGTCGTCGTGGCCCGCGACGAGTTCGACCTGATGGGCAACTGGTTCGAGGTCCGCGCCGGCGACGCCTCCCACCTGACGGCGATGCGCCGCGTCATCGACCGGCTCTGCCCCCAGGAACCGGTCGAGACCAAGAGCTACTTCGAGCTCTGGAAGGAACGCGTCCCCGCGTCCCTCTCCGCCACCTGACGCCGCCCGAAAAACGGAAACCCTCCTGCTCCCAGGAGGGTTTTTTCATCCGCCGCGCACGAGCCAGTCCTTCAGGTGCGCCGTGGCGCGGACATCGTCCTCGTTGTAGTCGCGGATCTTGTCGAACAGCGCGCGATCCTTCTTCTCGCACCATTCCTGGAACCACAGCACCGAGTTGGCTCCGGAAGCGTCGGCGGCGCGCCAGCGGAAGCCGAGATGCTTGGCGACATCCTTCAGCGAATAGAAGTAGAGCGGGAAGATGACGCAGCGCTGGACGACGCGGTTGAGGTCGATCATGTTGGTCGGATCGAGCGCGGAAGCGGCCTTCCGCGAGATGCCGTGCTTGGCCGACAGGCGGCGGATGGCGTCGAGCTCGTACCAGCCGTAGTGATAGATGGGCGCTCCGGCGTACCCTTCGATGAAGTCGCAGAACTCCGACCAGGCGCGGCCTTCGTCGGCCGGGTCCTCGGCCGCGAAGGCCTTGTAGGTCTCGCTCCCCTTCTCGCGGATCAGGAGGCCATGCAGGTATTCGACGCCGATCATCGGGTCGCCCTCGATGTCGAAATGCAGTTCGACATCCGTCTCGGGCAGGCGCGGCTCGTCGATGCGGAGCGTTTCCTTGCGGTGCAGGGACTGGGCCTGAAGATGCAGGCGCGCGAGACGGTGGTCCGAGACGCCTTTCACCTCCGCCTGGAGCGCCGCGAGGTCGGCGGCGGCGAGCCCCGTGAGCGTCCCGTACCCGGCCTCGCGCAGCCGCTTGGCCTCGTTGCCGTAGATCTTGTAGATGAGCGCGATGTCGTCGGCGTCCTCGGCCTCCTTCTTGCAGAGCGCGAACCACGGCGAATCCTTGCAGCTCGACATGAAGGAGAGGGGCGGCTTCTCCCCTGCGCGGATGGCCAGGAGGCGGTCCAAGACCTCGAAGAAATCCGCCTCGGCGTCCTCGATGCGGAACGAGCGCTCTTCGCAGTCGACATTGATGACGAACCCTTCCTCCGGCCGCACGCCCTGGATCCTCTTGAGCAGCAGCGCGTAGAAGACCAGCTGGTACGACTGCGCTTCCGTGATCTCGCGGCTCGATTTGATGTCCACCGCCTCGTACGACCAGGCGCCGAACTTCGAGGGGACTTCGACGCGGCGCAGGAGATCCGGCCGTCCGACCCAATCGCCGTCCATCAGCGTCCCTTGGTAGATGAGCGCCGCGCCCTCGCGCATCGCGGCGAGCGTGGCGACGGACAGCGTTTCGGCGTCGCCCTCGGATTCCATCCGTTCGTACGCGCCGAGCTTCCCGATGCAGCGCTCCTCGTGCAAGGCGCCTTCCTCCCGGAGCTTCTCGAGCATCGGCGGCACCTCGCCCTTGTCCTTGGGATCGCCGAAAATCTCCCAGTACGGCCAGTGCGGGCACTTGAGATACTGGTAGAAGGCCGAGGCGGTGAGGTGCGGGAGCTTCTTCATGCGGCCAGTCTAGCCCCTCGCCCCGGAAAAGAAAACCGCCGAGCGGCGTCAGCGGTTTTCCAGGATGACGATGGAGACGGCGGAGAGGCGGCGGTCGCCCAGGTCGGAGCCGGTGGCGGTCAGCACCGCGCCCGGACGGATTTCCGACGACGGGACGGCCGATCCGCCGACGGTCGAGATGGCGGTGTCGGATTCGACGACGATCTCGTCGTAGTCCTGCTTCGACGCGATCCGCACGATCGTGCCGTCGAAGGAGACGACCGTGCCGAAGAGCGTCGGAGGATGCTGGCGGGCGTCGCGGGCGGAGGCGTCCCTGGGCGGATACGCCTGGACGATGCCGGAGCGGGTCTTCGCCAGCGCGTTCGCGTACGCGAGCGTCGCCAGCAAAGCCAGTCCGGCGATGCCGACCAGGACCCAGAGCGCGGTCGCGTGCGTGACGGGCTTCCTCCAGAACATGCTACTTGGATTTCGCTTCGACGATGACGGAGGTCATCTTGTCTCCGACGCGGATCTGATCGACCACATCGAGCCCCTTCGTCACGCGTCCGAAGACGGTGTAGAGCGGCGGCAGCGGCACATCGGCGAGCATGATGAAGAACTGGCTGCCGTTGGTGTTCGGACCGGCGTTGGCCATGGCGACGATGCCTTTCTCGTACGCGCGCGTGACGGGCTCGTCCTCGAAGCGGTAGCCGGGGCCGCCCGTGCCGTTGCCGGCCGGGTCGCCGCCTTGGATCACGAATCCGGGCTCGTAGCGGTGGAAGGTCAGGCCGTCGTAGTAGCCGCCCTTGGTGAGATAGATGAAGTTCGAGACGGTCTTGGGCGCCTCGTCCTCGAACAGCTCGAAGACGATCTCGCCCTTGTCGGTCTGCATGCGGATCTGGCGGTCCTTGATCTGCTGTTCGGGCAGGACGCCCGGGAAGCTCCACTGCTTGTCCATGACGGGGTTGTTAGGGGGTGAGGTCGGGACGGTCAGCTTGGACGCGTCGGCGGCAGGGGCCGGGGCTTGGGCGGCCGGGGTCTCCGCGGACGGCGCGCTCGCGCAACCGGCGCCGACGAGGACCAGGCTCGCGAGGAAGATGCGGGTGCGTTTCATATGCGTCCTATGATACCAGCGCCAGGACCTTCTCGGCCAGCGCCTCGCGGGCGCCGGGACGGAAGAGCGCCTGCAGGCCGAGGCCGAGCCGGCGCGCGTCCTCGGGCTTCTTGAGCAGGTCGCGGGTGAAGGTCACGAGCTGTTCGGGCGTGAGGTCGAGCTCGCGGAACATCCGGGCGCCGCCGCGCTCGACGACATAGCCGGCGTTCTTCTCCTGATGCGAGTCGGCGATCGGCACCAGGATGACGGGTTTGGCGAGCGCGGCCAGCTCGGTGAGCGTGCCCATGCCGGCGCGGCTGATGACGACATCGGCGGCGGCCATGAGATGCGCGATGTCGGCGCCGACGAAATCGAAGCGGTGATAGCGCTCGGGATGCGTGAGCTTGGGAAGCCGCGACGGCTCCTTTTCCAGCCCCGTGATGTGCGCGAGTTCGGCGAAGCCGGTCCAGAGCGGCGAGGCAGAAGCGATGAGATCGTTCAGGAAGACCGAACCCGTGCCGCCGCCGAAGGCCAGGACGACCGGGAGCTCCCCCGTCACGCCGAGCAGCGCGAGCCCTTTGGCGCGATCGCCCTCCTCGACGACGCGCCGCACCGGATTGCCGACGACCTCGGCCTCCGGAAAATCACGGAGCGACGATTCGAAGACGGCCGTCGCGGCGGCGCCTCCGGCCGCGAGGCGGTTGCTCAAGGACGGCACGACATCCTGCTGGTGGATGAGGCGCTTCACGCCGCGCAGACGCGCCGCGAACATGAGCGGGACCTGCACGAAGCCGCCGGCGCCGACGACGATGTCCGGCTTCTCCTTCTTCAGGATGCCGGCGGCCTTCCAGACGGCGGCCGCGAGCGCGAACGGGAGCTTCAGCGTCTCGGGGCTGGCGTACCGGCGAAGCTTCGGCGCCTTGAGCGGCAGGAACCGCATCCCTGCCTCCTCGACGAGGCGGCGTTCGGGCCCGTCGGGCGTGCCGACGAAGACGCATTCCGCGTCCGGCTTCCTGCGGCGGATCTCGTCCGCGACGGCCAAGAGCGGCGTGACGGGTCCGAGCGTGCCGCCGCCGGCGAAGAGGATCTTCATATGCGACAACCTACCTTTTTCATCTCCTCCGCGCAATCTTGCCGGACTCCGACGAGATCGAAAGCAGGACGCCGACGGCCGTCAGGTTCGCGAGCATGGCGGTGCCGCCGTGGCTGATGAACGGGAGCGGCACGCCCGTGAGGGGCATCAGGCCGACCATCGCCGAGATGTTGAGGGCGGCCTGGAAGCCGAGCCAGGTCGTGATGCCGACGGCGGCGTAGCGGGCGAAGGGGTCCGCCGCCTGCTCGGCGATCTTGAGGCCGCGGTAGGCCAGATACAGGAACGCCAGGACGACCGCGGCCGAGACGAGGAAGCCGAGCTCCTCCGAGATGATGGCGAAGATGGAGTCGCCCGCGACCTCCGGCAGGTATTGGAACTTCTGACGCGACTTGCCGAGACCGAGGCCGAACCAGCCTCCGGAGCCGATGGCGAGCAGCGCCTGGCTGATGTGATAGCCGACGCCCTGCGGGTCGAGATCGGGACGCAGGAAGATCTTCAGGCGGTCGGCGCGGTACGGCGCGATCTTGATGAACACCGCGAACATCGCGGCGCCGGCGGCCGCGAGCACCGCGAGGTGCCGTACCGCGGCGCCGGCGGCGATGTACATGGTGAAGAGGAAGGCGATGATGACGGCCGTCGTCCCGAGGTCCGACTGCGCCATCATGAGCCCGACGACGAGCGCGACCGAGATGCCGAACGGCACGAAGCCGGTCCAGAAACCCTTGATGGCCGCGTCGTCCCTGCGCGAGAGCCAATCCGCGAAATACAGCACGAGGCAGAGCTTGGCGATCTCCGACGGCTGGAGCGAGAACCCGAACACCTCGACCCAGCTGCCGCTGCCGAAGTCGGCGCGCAGGCCCGGGATGAAGCCGAGGCACAGCAGGACCGCCGCCGCGACGATCATCATCGGCGCGACGCGTTTGACGCGTTCGATGGGGATCCGCGAGGCCAGGAACAACAGGAGCAGTCCCGGCAGGACGCCGAAGAAGAGCTGCCGCTTGAAGAAGTGGTAGCTGTCGCCGAAGCGCGAGAAGCCGGTCGGACCGGTCGCCGACGCCAGCGCGACCAGCCCGAAGACGACCAGTCCGGCCGTCACGGCGAGCAGCTGCAGGTCGGGAGCGTTCCGGCGCATGGGTCAGCGGCGGGCGAAAAGCGCCGCGATGGCCTGATCGGCGGTCTCGGCGAAGACGAACTTCATGACCTTGCGCACGTTGGCGGGAATCTCTTCCAGGTCCTTCTCGTTGTCCTTGGGCAGCACGACGGTGCGGATGCCGGCGCGGTGGGCGCCGAGCACCTTCTCCTTCACGCCGCCGATCTCGAGCACATGGCCGCGCAGCGTGACTTCGCCCGTGACCGCGACGGAGCGGCGGACGGGCTTGCCGGTCAGGAGCGAGACGATGGCGGCGGTCATGGCGACGCCGGCGGAAGGGCCGTCCTTCGGGATGGCGCCCTGCGGCACATGGACATGGATGTCCTCGTCCTTGTTGAAGTCGCCCTTGATGCCGAGCCGCTTCGCGTTGGCGCGCGCGTAGGAGTGCGCGGCCTGCGCCGACTCCTGCATCACCTTGCCGAGCTGTCCGGTGAGGATGAGCTGACCCTTGCCGGGCATGCGCGTCGCCTCGATCGGCAGGATCTCGCCGCCGGCCTCGGTCCAAGCGAGCCCCGTCACCACGCCGACGGCGTCCTTCTTCTCGGCGAGCTGCTGGCGGAACTTCGGCACGCCCAGGTACGCCGGGATGTCGTCCGGTCCGATCGCCCAGGCCTTCGAGCCGCCGTTCTCCGCGACCTTGCGCGCGATCTTGCGGAAGATCTGCATCAGGTTCCGTTCCAGGTTGCGGACGCCGGCCTCGCGCGTGTATTCGCGCACGACGCGCAAGACGGCCTTCTCCGCGATCTTCACTTTCGTCGAGGCGAGGCCATGCTCCTTCTGCGCCTTGGGCACGAGATAGTCGACGGCGATGCGGACCTTCTCCTCCTCGGTGTAGCCGGGATACTCGATCACTTCCATGCGGTCGCGCAGCGCCGGCGGGATGGTGTCGAGCAGGTTCGCGGTCGTGATGAAGAAGACATCCGAAAGGTCGAACGGCACTTCGAGATAGTGGTCGCCGAAGGCGTTGTTCTGCTCCGGATCGAGCGCCTCGAGCAGCGCCGCCGTCGGATCGCCGCGGAAGTCGTTGCCGACCTTGTCGATCTCGTCGAGCATGAAGACGGGGTTGCGCGTCTTCGACTGCGCGACGCCCTGCAGGATGCGTCCGGGCAGCGCGCCGACATAGGTGCGGCGGTGGCCGCGGATCTCGGCCTCGTCGCGGATGCCGCCGAGCGACATGCGGAAGAACTTGCGGCCCATCGCGCGCGCGATGGATTTGCCGATGGAGGTCTTGCCGGTGCCCGGCGGGCCGACGAAGCACAGGATGGAGCCGCGCGTCTTGCCGGCGAGCTTCTGCACCGCCAGGAAGTCGAGGATGCGCTCCTTCACCTTCGCGAGGCCGAAATGATCCTCGTCGAGGACCTTCTTGGCCTTGCGGAGCGAGATCTCGTCCTTGTCGCGGACGCTCCACGGCATGGCGATGAGCCAATCGAGGTAGCCGCGGATGTAGGAGAGTTCCGGCGAGAAGCTCGGCATCGCCTGCATGCGCGAGAGCTCCTTCAGGGCCTTGGCCTTCACCTCCTCCGGCATGCCGGCGGCCTCGATCTTCTTGCGGAGTTCTTCGGCTTCGGAGTGGCCTCCCCCGCCGAGATGCCCGAGCTCCTTCTCGATCGTCTTGAGCTGTTCGCGCAGGAACATCTCCTTCTGCATCTTGTCGATCTCCTTGCCGGTCTCGGCCTGGAGTTCGCGCGCCATGCGGAGCACCTTCATCTGGCGGTTCACGCCTTCGCGCGCGTGCGCGAGCTTGTCCTCGACGGTCCGCGAGGAGAGCACGGCGTAGCGCTCCTCGACGGTGAAGTCGAGGTTGACGGCGACGAGGTCGGCGAGCTGCCACGGGTCGCTGACGTTCATCACGACCAGCAGGACATCGAACGGCACGTTGGCGCCCATGTTCACGCACTCGCGGAACGAGTTCATCAGGCTCACGCCTTCGGCGTCGACGCGGTCGGTCTTCTGGAACTTCGGCGTCGGCATGACCTCCGCCTCCGCCTTGATGAACGGGTCGGACGCGAGGATCTTCTGCACGCGCGCACGGACGACGCCCTCGACCACGAGCCGCACCGTCCCCTTCTGGCGGGCGGATTCGCGCACCTTGGCGATGGTGCCGATCTCATAGAGGTCTTCCGGCTTCGGGTCGTTTGCGGCGCCTGCCCTGAGCGAAGCCGAAGGGTTCTTCTGCGGCACGAACAGCACGAGCTTGTCCTTGGCGAGCGCGGCGTCGAGCGCGCGCACCGAACGCGCGCGGCGCACGGCGAGCGGCGCGGCGACGCCGGGAAAGACCACGACATCCTTGAGCGGGATGATCGGCAAGACGCGCTTTTCGGTGGGGTGGTACATGTCCTGGGACGCTTCGGCCATGAATGTGGGGTTACTTCGAGGGTATCGTAACACGAAACCGGCCCCGCGGGGCCGGCCGCTTCAGCGATCCAGGAGCGCGATGATGAGGCCCAGGACGCCGCTCACGGCGGCGATGACCCAGAAGCGCATCACGATGGTCGCCTCCGGCCAGCCCCTGGCCTCGAAGTGATGGTGGATGGGCGCGGACAGGAAGACCTTCTTCCCGCGGAACTTCTTGGAGAGCACCTGGATGATGACGGAGAGCGATTCGAGGACGAAGACGAGGCCGATGATGGGCAGGAGCAGGAGGCTGTTGGTCAGCATGGCGACGACGCCGAGCGTGACGCCCAGCGACATCGCGCCGGTATCGCCCATGAAGAAACGCGCCGGGTTGATGTTGAACCACAGGAACGCGAGGAGCGCGCCGACGACGGCGCCGCAGAAGGCAGCGAGCTCGAACTTGCCCTGGAAGAAGGCGATGGCGCCGTAGGCGGCGAAGGCGGTGAGCAGCGTGCCGCCGGCCAGCCCGTCGAGGCCGTCGGTCTCGTTCACCGAGAACGCCGTGGCGACGATGATGAAGATGAAGATGGGGATCATCCAGGCGCCGACATGGACGATGCCGACGAACGGCACGCGCAGGACATCCCATTCCAGCTTCACGTAGAACCACCAGGCGGCCACGACCGCGATCAGCGAATACGAGAGCAGGCGGTGCCAGACCTTGAGGCCGCCGCCGTGCGCGCCGATCTTGCGGACATTCAGGTAGTCGTCGACCAGGCCGACGATGGCGGCGAAGAACAGTACCGCGATCGGCAGGAGCGTCTCGCGCCGCGAGATGAAGTTCAGCTCGATCCACGGCTGCGTCCGCAGGACATTGGCGGCGAGCGAAAAGGCGAAGGCGACGAGCAGCACCGCGCCCCAGATCAGGATGCCGCCCATGGTCGGCGTGCCGCTCTTGCCGGCGTGGAGCTTCGCGAAGATCGGCGCGCTCGCCTCGCTGCGGATCTGCTTGCCGAGCTTCAGGAGCTTGAGAAGGCGCGTGACGGCGGGCGTGGCGAGCATCGCGACCGCGAAGGCGGCCGTCGACGCCACGAGGATGGCGATGGCGGAACTCATGTCAGATGTTCAGGAGGATGGTGAGGAAGGCGACGAGCGCGAGCAGGCCCTGGAGCAGGACGGCGAGCGTCATCACGCCCGCGCTGGCGAGGCGGTCCTTCTCGTAATGCCGCACGGAAAACCAGGCGTCGACGACGAGGATCAGGAGGCCGAGGAGCGGGAGGCCGAGGAGCTTCCAAGGCGCGCCGATGCGGTCGACGCCGAAGTAGATGGTGTAGTGCAGGGCGAAGAACGGGCTGGTGTGGAGGCGCGGCACCACGAACCACAGCGTGAAGGCCCAGGTCAGGAGGTTGACGCCCGTCGCCAAGAGCAGCGCGAAACGCACATAGCGTGCCTCGCGAAGGTGCAGGCGGTGGCGCTCGAACAGGCGGCCGAACATATGTCGGGTGCCATCGTACCGGGAAATAGGATATAATGCCAGCGCTATGTATAACGACGCCCTTCTCCAGAAGATCCTCCTGACCGCCGGCACCTTCAAGCCGGCCGAGCTCAAGGATCATGTCGCTTCCGCGAAGGAGAAGCATGTGCGCCTGGAGGAATACCTGCTCGAGAAGATGCCCGAAGAGACCCTCTTCCGGCTGGCCGCCGACTACTTCAAGGTCCCCTTCGTCGACCTGAAGGGCCTGCAGGTGCGCAAGGATTTCCTCGACCTGGTGCCGGAGCCGATCGCCACGACCCACGAGATCGTCCCCTTCGACAAGGGCGAGAAGACGCTCAAGGTCGCCGCGCTCGACCCCGAAGACCTGCAGACCATCGAGTTCCTCCGCCGCAAGACGGGGCTCGAGATCCAGGTGCATGTCACGACGCCCACCGCGCTGCGCGAGATCATCAAGCAGTACAAGCGCTCGCTCAAGGCCGAGTTCGAGGACATCGCCAAGACCGCCGGCGCCGAAGGATCGGAAGACGACCAAAGCAAGCTGCGCGAACTCGCGCAGGATCTTCCGGTCGTGCGCATCGTGGAATCGCTCCTCGAGCACGCCGTCTTCGAAGGCGCGTCCGACATCCACATCGAGCCGAGCGAGCAGGACCTGGTCGTGCGCTACCGCGTCGACGGCATCCTCCGCAACGTCATGACGCTGCCGAAGAACTCGCAGGCCGGCATCCTCGCGCGCATCAAGGTGCTCTCCAACCTCAAGCTCGACGAGCACCGCCTCCCCCAGGACGGCCGCATGAAGATCAGCGGACCGGGCTACAAGTACTCCGTCCGCGTCTCGACGCTTCCCGTGATGGACGGCGAGAAGATCGTCATGCGCCTCCTCTCCGAGACGGCGCAGGCGCTCTCGCTCGAGCAGCTCGGCTTCAACGAGAAGCATCTCGAGATCCTCAAGCGGAACATCATGAAGCCGCACGGCATCATCTTCGTGACGGGACCCACCGGTTCCGGCAAGACGACGACGCTCTACTCGGTCCTGTCGCTCCGCAACACGCC
>DYFX01000014.1:8005-18977 GCA_020724945.1 Candidatus Paceibacter sp. | reverse complement strand
GGATGATGTCCGGCGCGCTCTTTTCGGCCATCTTGAGGCCCTGTTCGCCGTCGGCCGCGTGCAGGACCGTGAACCCTTCCAATTCGAACTTCGTGGCGTAGACGCTCGCGAGGAACGAGTCGTCTTCCACCAGCAAAATCTTCACCTCGCTCAAGCTGTTCGTCATATCCGTATCATTCTCTCGCGAGACGCAACACTTCGTCAACCGTCGTCGCACCTTCGATGACCTTGAGCATCGCGTCCTGGCGCATCGTGATCCAGCCCTGCTTCCTGATTTCCGCCTTCACCTGCTCCATCGGGAAACCGGCGTTCATCAGGCGCTGGATCTCCGGCGAGACGCCGATGATCTCCGCGATGACGGTGCGTCCGGCATAGCCGGTGTCGCTGCAGCGGATGCAACCTTTGCCTTTCTTGAACGCCATCGGGCCGTCGATCGTGAAGCCTTTCGGCAGGTAGTCCGGCGGCACATCCTTGAGCGCGTCGCGCACCTGCTGGGCCATGGCCTCCGGCACCTCCG
Organism: Candidatus Paceibacter sp.; assembly: GCA_020724945.1. GTDB lineage: Bacteria > Patescibacteriota > Patescibacteriia > SG8-24 > DYFX01 > DYFX01. The sequence continues at coordinate 18,460 of DYFX01000014.1, read as the reverse complement.
CGTCCATCTTGCAGTGCTCGCAGATCTTGCGGGCGAGGCGCTGGGCGATGATGAGGTTCAGCGTCGCCGAGAGCAGGAACGGCTCGACGCCGAGATCCGTCAGGCGCGGGATGACGCCGATGGCGTCGTTGGTATGGATGGTGGTCAGGATCAGGTGGCCCGTAAGCGCCGCGTGGACGGCGAGCTCGCCGGTCTCCTGGTCGCGGATCTCGCCGACCATGATGACGTTCGGGTCCTGCCGCAGGAGGGCCCGCAGGCCGTTGGCGAAGGTGAACTTGATCTCGGGCTTGATCTGGCTCTGGTTCACGCCCGGCAGGAAGTATTCGACCGGATCCTCGAGCGTGGAGATGTTGACCCCCTCGTCGTTGATCATGCCGAGCATGGTGAGGAGCGTCGTCGACTTGCCCGACCCGGTCGGACCGGTGATGAGGATCATGCCGTGCGGCTTCCTCACCTCCTGCTGCATGACATCGCGGTACTTCTTGCGGAAGCCCAGGCCTTCGAGCGTAGGCACGCCGGTGGATGTGTCGAGGACGCGCATCACGACCTTCTCGTTGTCGACGACCGGAAGCGTCGAGATGCGGAAATCGATGTTCTTGCCGTTGATGACCTGCGTGATGCGCCCGTCCTGGGGGACGCGCGTCTCGTCGAGCTTCAGGTTGGCGAGCACCTTCACGCGCGAGACCACCGCCGAATGCAGGTACCCCGGCAGGGTGAGCAGGGTGCGGAGCACGCCGTCGATGCGGTAGCGCACGCGGCTCTCCTTGCCCTTCGGTTCGATGTGGATGTCGGAGGCCTTGGATTCCACGGCATAGCGCATCACGACGGAGACGATGCGCGAGACCGGCGCACCCTTGATGACTTCCTCGATCTTCGTCTCTTCGCCCTTCAGGACCTCGTCTTCGGCCTCTTCCTGCTCCTGTTCGGCGGTCTCGATGGCGACGGCGACCTCCTTCTTGAGGGCGCCGTACTGCTTGAGGATCGACATGACGGCCGACGGCGTCGTCACGGACGGCACGGCCTGCATGTTGCGTTCCGCCATCAGGAAACCCACCGCCTCCGCCGCGGAGGCGTCGAGCGGATCGACATACGCGACCTTGAGGGTCGTGCCCGCCTGCTCGTACGCGATGACCTGGTACTGCTCGGCGACGGCTTTCGGGATGATGTTGAGCGTGTCGGCGTCGACCTGGCGGCCGGAAAGGTCCACGAACTCGAGGCCGAGCCCTTCGGCCTTGGCGCGCGCGAGATCCTCGTCCTGGACGAGCTTGCGTTCAAGAAGGGCGCGCTCGAGCGCGTCGGCGTCCTGTCCCGCGAACTCCGTCGCCAAGGCGACGAAGGTCTCTTTCCCGATTTTTCCTTGGCCGGCCAGCAGTTCGAGCAGTCCGGCGGCGGTCTTGAGGGCGACGGCCATGAAGGGCGTTTAGTAGGGTTCGAACGGGTTGTCGCGGCCCATGCGTCCCGGCACGAGCGGAAGCTCGACCGGCATGCGCAGCGTCCGGTATTCCGGGTGCTCGATGACCGTGCGCGGGATGGCGGCGTCGACGGACTGCGGCTGGTACGGCGTCTCGACGAATTCCTCCGGCGAGAAGACGAAGATGCCGAGCACGATCACGATCGCCGCCAGGATGGCGCCGAGCAGGATCATCTGTTTCTGGCTCTTGGTGAACTTCATAGGCGTGTCGCGCGCGACGGGGCGGATGCCGTCCAGACATACGCGCGGATCGTCAGGCTGTAGCTCGCGGAGACCGGATTGATGTTGGCGCTCCGGACATCGAAGAGACGGAGGTTCGATTCGAGCGCCTCGAGGAACAGCTTGAAGCGCTGATAGTTGCCGTGCTGGAGCCCGATGGAGATGTTGAGCGCGCCGAGGCCCTGCACGCTCGGGATGCCGGTCGTGTCCCCCGCCGCGAAGTTGATGGAGGTCAGCTGGAGGTCGCTCGAACGGGCGGCGGCCTCGAGCATCGCCATGAGACCCGGCGTATCCTCTTCCGCGGGGATCATCGCGCGGACGCGCTCGACATCTTCGGCGTCATAGGCCTCGAAGGCGGCGTTCAGCTCGTCGAGCTTCTTCAGATACTCCTCCTTGGCGGCGCGTTCCACCTGAAGGCGCGCCGTGCGGTCGGCCTGGCGGATGCGGGCGAACTCCGGGCGGAAGACGAAGAGCCAGCCGAGCGCCAGGATGACGGCGGCGAGCGCCAAGCCCGACGGCAGGAGGTTCCTGCCGATCCAGACGAGCAGCTTGCTTTGGGAGAGGGAGGCCATATCAAGGCGTTTCGTCGGCGGCATCCGCCGTCGGATACGCGAAGACGGAGGGGTCGATCGCCAGCGTCATCGCGGCGCGCGTCCCCTTGAGCAGGTTATTCTCGGCGAAGTCGGCCGATGCGGTCCCGACCGTGACCTTGAGCACGCGCGGATCCTGGCGGAAGGCCACGATCTGCTTCGCGAGGGTCGTGTAGTCGGTCGCGCGCACCTCGAAACTCAAAGTGCCGGTGTCGGCCCCTGCCAGGCTCCCGAACTGCACGTTCGGAAGCGCGCGTTCCTCGAGCAGTTTCAGCACCTGCGTCCAATGCTCGTGGTTGGCGAGCACGACCGCCGCGGTCCTCACGAGCCCCTGGAAATCGCGCACCGGACCGAGCGACGCTTCGCGCGCGGCGATCCGCGCGTCGATATCGCGCACCGACTCCTGCGCCTGCGCGTTGCGGCGCTCGACGACGGAGCGGTAATAGAAGAGGCCGCCATAGATGAGGCCGTCCAGCACCAGGGCCAAAAGCCCGATGAGCGCGAAGGTCTTCAGGCGCCGGCGCAAGGCCAACTCGGACATCCCTGCACCCGCCCCGGAAGTGATGAGGCTCACGCGCAAGGTACCGCTCCCCTTCTCATCCGAAGGCGGCGGTGGCGGCGTAGGAGGTTTGGGGGGCGGCGGAAGCGGAGGTTTCGGCGGCGGAACGGGGGGTTTGGGAGGCGGGGACGGCGGTTTCGGCGGAGGCGGAAGCGGCTTGGCCGCCGGAACTTTCGGAGGCGGAGGGAGCGGAGGCAATTTTTGCGCCAAGAGGGAGGGGGCCGGCGAGGACTTCGGCGGGATGGGGGCCGCCGGCTTCGGCGGCGGTTCGTCTTTCAGCGGTTCCGGGACATGCAACGCCAACTCGTCGTCGAGCGGCTTCTGGCCGCCCGACGGCTTTTCGTCCTTGCCGGCGCCCGGCGTGGAGAGGAAGTTGATGTCGCTCATACGCGTCCTGCGCTAGTCGATGTCGCGCATCGCCAGTCCGACGGAGACCCCGTAGCGCGAACCGATCTGGTTGAGGACGGGCCGAAGCGCCTCCGGATACACGACGCGCGCCCAAGGATCGCCGACATAGACGCGCAGGCTCATCGCCTTCGCGAGATGCTCCGCGAGCTGGGGCAGGAGCGCGCCGCCGCCCGTCAGGATGATCTTGTCGAGGCGCTTGTCCTGATTGGCCTTCTGGCCGAGGAACAGGTTGGTGGAATAGGTGAGCTCGGTCAGGATCGGCGCGAAGACTTTCTCGAAGAGTTTCGGGAAGCCGGCGCCGTACATCGATGCCATCGCCGCCGCGTCGATCTTCATGGTCTCGGCCTGGTCTTCGGGCATGCCCATCGCGGCGGACATCTCCTTCGTGACCGTCAAGCCGCCGAGCGCGACCGAGCGGCTCACGAACGGCACGCCGTTCTCGACGATCAGGATGTTGGTGCGCAAGGTCCCGATGTCGAGCACCAGCGTCGGCGAGCGGTCGCGCCCGATGAGCGAACGGATCATCGCCAGCGCCTCCGTCTCGAGGCTCGTGAGCTCGAGGCCGGCGGCCGAGAAGATGTCGGAATACTTCTTGATGAGCGACTTGGCCGCGCCGGTGAGCAGCACCTGCACATACTTATCGTCCGGGTTCTGCGGACCGACGGCGATCGGCTTCCAGTCGACGGTCATCTCCTCGATCGGGAGCGGGATGAGCTTCTTGGCCTGCCACATCACGGCCTGCTCGAGCTCCTCGCGCTTGGCGGTCTTCTGCACGCTGATGATGGAACTGAAGACCGACGAGATCGGGAGGGCCGAGACGGCCTTGCGGCTCGTGGCCTTGGCCTTCTTGAGCATCTTCTTCAGGAGCTCGGCCGTACCTTGCGCGTCGTCGATGTAGTTGCGCGTCATCTCGTCGACCGGGCGGTCGACGAACGCGTAGGTCATGAGGCGCGCGCGGCCCTTCTCGTTCATCAGCTCGACGAGCTTCACGCCGCCGCCGCCGAAATCGATGCCGAGATAGCTGGGTTTCGATTGGCCGAAAAGTGCCATAGCCTGCTCGAGTGAATAGGTTCCGAATCAGTATACCACACTCCCCTTCTCCGGCCTTAACGCCCGGAGGTCGAACGGAAGCCCGGCAATGACCGCGTGGCGTCAGCGAGGCCCGGAGGCGGGTTCAGGATGACGCGGGCGTCGAAGATGACGCGTTCCGATCCGGCCGTCCGCGAGGCGTATTCCCGTTTGAAGGCGAAGTCCTTGGCGACGAACACGCCGGTGGCCTGGAGCGGCGTCGTCCCCGAGCCCGTGTCGACGACCCCTTCCGCGAAGAAGGCGCCGACGAGCTCCTCGACCGTGGGGCCGACATAGACATTGCCGCCGGAGGTGCCGTCGCCGAGCACCAGCCAGCCGACGGACGCCAGGTTCTTGAGGTCGCTCTCGTTGCGGTCCTGATAGCTCAATTCGCCGTCGATCACGAGATCGCCTCGCACCACGACGAGGCCGTTGGCGCGGGCGCTCCCGGCGGAGTTCTTGAACTCGATCGGCGTCGTGATCGTGAGCCCCGAGGGGAAGTAGTAGATCTTGCCGTCGAGCTGGTCCGGAAGCGTGCCGGGCGTGAGCAGGGCGCCGTACTTGCCGTTCAGGATACCGTTCACGTCGATGGCGCCGAAGGATCCGACATAGTTCTTCTCCGGCTTCGGGATCTCGTAGACGGGCGACCCCGCGAGACGGCAGCCGAGCGCGCTCGTGAAGTTGGTGATGAGGCCGCCGGACTGCAGGCAGTAGGTGGCGTTGTGGATCGGCGGCTCTTCGCTCGCCTGGATCTCGCCGCCGGAGTAGATCTGCCCGGAAACCGTCTCGATGAACGGCTTCACGAGCGCGTTGCAGGCGCCCGTCAGGCAGTCGGCGCCCGAGAAGCAGCAGCTTCCTTCGTCGTCGGCGCCTTCGCCGCACGCGCCCCAGTCCAGGCTGCAGGTGCCGAGCACGGTCGTGACCGGCGGCTGGCAATCGGCGTCGACCGAACAGTTCACGGTGCACATCGGCCGATCCACGACGATGCAGAGGTCGTCGCCGGAGCAATCGCTGTCGTCCGCGCAGGCGCCGCCGGGCGTGAGGTCGTCCGGCGTCTCGCCGCAGTACTTGTATTTGCAGCGGCCGACGAGCCCCGCTTCGCAGGAATCGCCGATGCCGTTGGCGTTCCGGTCGCGCTGGTTGGGGTTGTAGAAGTTGATGCAGTTGTCGCAGGCGCGCGGGAACGGTTCGCCGAAGTAGGTAGGCGTCGGCGGCGAGGTGTAGCCCGTCGGCGTGAAGCGGCCCTCGGGCGCGCCGTCGTTGTCGAAGTCGGCGTCGGCGCAGGCGCCCGTACCGACATCGGCGTTCTCGCACTTCAGGAACGATTGCGCGTTCGAGCGCACGATGTCGCCGCTCGAGTCCGTCGATTCGACGAAGATCCAGTAGCGCCCGGCCGCGAGGCCCGCCGGCACCGTGTAGACGCCCTGGCAGACCAGCGTCGTGCCGAGGGCGGTCGGCACCATGGTGGCGGTGGCGGCGGCGCCTCCGCTCCAGTCCTGGTCATAGACATAGACGCGGCAGTTGGACGCGAGTTCGGGGAAGGTGCTCAAGGTGTCGGTGCGGAAGCGCGTCGTCAGGCTGACATCCTCGCCGCCGCGATAGGTCAGGACGGTCGCGCCGTTGATGTCGGTGCCGAGCACGAGGTTCTCGTCGACCGACGGCACGACATTGATCGTGACCGCCTGCGTCGAAGTGGCGCTCTTGTTGGAAGCGCCGTCGACCGCCGCGACATCGATGCCGAAGGCGGCGCTGTCGTTGGCGAACGGACCGAGCGTCGCGACGCAGTTTCCGTCGGAGGATGACGAGGGCGTGCCGTCGAGGTCGAAATCGCACCGGCAGATGCCGGAAGGATCCGTATTCGGCGTCGCTTGGATGCGGACGGTGGCGCCGACAGGGACATCCACCGTGCCGCCGACGACGCCTTCGATCTCCACGGCGGGGCTCGGCAGGGTCGGCGCGTCGTTCTCGTAGACCTGGACGGAGAGCGTCGTCTCGCCGAATTCCACGCTGCCGGAACGGTTGGCGACGATGGAAAGCTTGAAGTCCTCCGGGCCCAGCGGGACCGGCGACGACATGGCGCAGGTGAGCGTGACATCGAAATCCGCGATGGTCTCTCCGTGATCGCCGGTGATGACGCCGACGCCCGAAGAGGGGCTGGCGTAGCGCATCTGCGCGGCGCCCGCGCCGGAAAGCGCGCAGTTGCCGGTGCCGGCGTCGAACGGGAAGGCGTCGGCCGCCGCGAGACCGTCTCCGATGACCAGGGTCAGCGAGGTGTACGAACCGGAGCCTGCGAAGCGGATGCGATAGGCGGAGTTCGCGTAGATGCGGTCGTCGTGCGCGAACCGCACGCTCCCGCCGCCGACGATGGGCGAAAGCGCGGTCGTGTTCGGGATCGCGGGGCAGGAGGCGGCCAGCGTCCATCCGCCGGCGCCGGGACGCTGGCGGCACTGGATGCCGTCCTGGCAGGCCGTATCGAAGCAGTCGGCGCCGCCGTCGGAATCGTTGTCGGCGCCGTCGTGGCAGGCGATGGCGCCGGATTCCGCGCCGCAGGCGTAGGGCGCGGCGCCCATCGATCCGATCGTCGGTCCATGGGCGATACCGGAACAGCCGGCATCGCCGCAGTCGATGAGCCCGTCGCCGTCGTTGTCGATGCCGTCGCCGCAATAATTCGCGGAGTTCTCCGAGACGGAACAGATCGCGACATCCGTGTCGACCGTCGCGTACTGCGATCCGCAGGAGGCCGAGGCGCAGCCGGCGCGTCCGATCTTGCGGTTCGCGCGGCATTCGGAATCGCCGCAATCGGTCCCGCCGTCGAGGTCGTCGTCCTCGCCGTTGCTGCAGGACAGGAAGGTATAGTCCTCCTGGCCTGGACTCGGTCCGCATTGGCCGAAGACATTCCGGCAGTCGGGATCGAGCTCGTCGATGAGCCCGTTGCCGTCGTTGTCGATGCCGTCGTCGCAGAGGTTGAAGTAGAAAGCGGGAATCACGGTGCCGTCGCCGAGCGGGCTCGGCGGCAGATACGCCTCGAAGCTCGCGCAGGAACTCACGCCGAAGACGGCGCCCATGCAGTCGATGTCGCCGCAGTCCGCGTCGCCGTCCAAGTCGTCATCGAGACCGTTGAAGCACTGCGTCGGGTCGTCGACGAAGGTGCCGCTGCCGGCGTCGTAGCGCATGCGTTCGTTCACGGTGCAGTTCCCCTGCCCCTGGCAGTCGTAATCGCGGCAGTCGATGCCGGTGCCGGCGTTCGCGTCCACCGCCTCGTCATAGTCGCTGTCGCGGTCGTTATCGATGCCGTCGACGCAGGAAATCTCCGTCGCGGCGCAATCCTGGAATCCGGTCTTCCAACAGCCGGTGCCGGGCGCGTCGTCGCGGCAGTCCGTCTCGCCGTTGCCGTCGTTGTCGAACCCGTCCGCGCAGTTGGCGTGGTTCGCGCCGCCGTTCTCCGCGCCGCAATACTTGGGACCGACGATGTCGCCCACCCGTCCGTTGCAGAGGGGATCGGCGCAGTCGACAAGGCCGTTGCCGTTGTTGTCGAGGCCGTCGTCGCAGGTGATCTCCGGCGCTTCGCAGACGCTCGTCGACGAGATGCTCTCCCCCGCGCAGTCCGAGTCGGCGCAGTCCTGGCGGTAATCGAGGTCGTTGTCGACGGCGTCATAGCACTGTCGATAAGAGCCGCCGAAGAGCGCGGAGAGCGAGGCGCCTTCGTCGCGGTTGGACGGCGCGTCGTCGTCGAAGAAGATGTCGAAGGGTCCGACGACCTGCGCGTCGCCGTACTGCGCGAACTCGAGGGTGACGGACACGACGCCTTCGCCCACGGAAACGAAACGAAGGTCCTGGACGAAGTCGTAGGTCACGCCGTTCGCGACCGACGCCGAGGATCGCTCGACGATCGTCTTGGCCATGTTGACCGTCTGCTCCGACGGCAGGCTCGTCGCGGGGCTCGGGTTCTTGAGCGACGCGTTGCTCGAGAACGCCGTGCCCACCGTGATCTTGAAGCGCACGGGCTGCGCGCTCGCCGCGTACGGCCCGCTCGTGAAACGGACCTTGAAGCTCGCGTCGGAGGCGTCGTGGTTCTGCGTCCAGGCGTAGGCGACATCCTGCCCGCCGACCTCGATCGTGCCGGTGCAGACATTGCCGGGACAGCTCGTGTCGAGCACGGCGCCGGCCGGCGCGAAATCGCGCCAGAAAAGCCCGGCGGCGGACACGAACGCGGCGATGATGAGAAAACGCGTCCTCATGGCGCCGGGGGTTGAGGCGCCGACGCCGGCGGATGCGTGATGCAGAGGTAGGTGATGCCGCGGCAGTTGCGGTCCGGCACCGTCGCCGGCGTGCCTCCGGCGCAATCGCGCTGGAGGTTCGCGTCGTCGTCGATGTTGTCGTAGCAGCGGATCTCGACGGGGATGCCGCGCGCCTTGAGGAGCGTGAAAGCGAGATCGCCTTCGGTGTCGCACTGCACGACATCGCCTTCGGGATCCGTGTTCCGGAAGTAGGCGCGGGACGGATCGGTGTCGACATTGCCGTCGAGGCAGTATTTCGCGCGCACGGAGTCGACGGAGTCCGCGCCGCCGGCGCCCGCGAAGCTCCAGGTCCCTGGATGCACGGCGACGCCGCGCGAGACGACTTTCGCCTCCGGCGGGGTGGCCTGGATCTCGCAGCCGAACGGAGGATCGGGCAGCTGGGAGCTGAAGCTCCAGCGCACCGGATTCCCTTCAAGGTCGGCGAGCGCGTCCGACGGCGTGACGGTGTACGAGATGGCGTAGCTCGGCACGAGCGCGTGCCGCGTCGGGACCGTGTGCTGGAGTTCGCGCCGCGTGCCGTCGGACATCTGGAAGACGCACCGCACGAGCGCGTCAGGCGGCGCGGAAAAATCGCGGAAGACCACCGGGATGTCGGTGAGCGCGTCGGTGGTCGGCGAATAGATGCCTTCGATCGGGTCGATGTCCCCCGTCCAGCCCGTGTCGACGAAGACGCTCGTCACGCCCCAGGCGCCCGGCGCGCCGCACGCCGAGAACGGCGTGCCGCAGCCGAACTGGATCCAGCCGGAACCGCTGTCGTCGCCGTTGCCGTTCCAGGCGTAGCCGTAGAACTCGCCGGCGGGCTGGGTGGCGGACTCGTCGTAGGTGACATAGTAATCCGAATCCGGGCAGGCGTGCGGGGAAGCGGTGTTCGTGCCGACATCGGTGCAGTTGAGCGAGATCCAGCCGCGGTAATCGGATCCGTCGGTCATGCTGATGACATAGGCCCAGCCGTGCAGCCGCCCCTCGTTCGAATCGTAATACGCGCACGGCACGAAGCCGGGGCAATAGTGGTCGGCGGAAGCGGCAGGACTCGATGGCGTGCCGCCGGGGGGCGCGCCGGCGGCGCCGTCGCAGCTCGCGCCGAAGCAGATCCAGCCGGCGCTGCTCGACCAGGCCCAGCCGGAGAGGTTGTGGTCGTCGTCGAAATCGAGGCCGTAATCCCCCGCCGGTCCTTCGCAATCTCCGGCGTTGTTGCAGTCCATCGAGATCCAGCCGAGCGTGCCGGACCAGGCCCAGCCGCTGACATTGTGCGGCGCGGCTTCGACGGCGCGCGGGACGAGCAGCAACAGGAAGACGCCCACGCCGAAAACGAGGGAGGTCAGTCTGGCGGAAAGCCGGGACAATCCCATACCGCCTTATTCTACCGCAATTGACACGCGCCCGCACGCGCCTCACACTGGGGACATCGTTCCTTCTTTCTCAACGCTGGAGATGACGAATATGCGAAAGCAGAAAACGCGACCGACCGGAGCCGAGACCGTCCGCTGGGACCTGTCGTTCCTCTACGCGGGCATCGACGACCCCAAGCTCGACGCCGATCTCAAGAAGGCCGTACGGCAGTGCCAGGCGTTCAGCGCGGCGTACCGCGGCAAGCTCGGCACGAAGCTGGGCGCCGCCCTGGCCGCCTACGCCGATATCGCCGCCCTGACCGGGAAGATCGGCATCTACCTCTTCCTCTCGAAGAGCGTCGACCTCTCGAACGCGGCGCTGAACGCCAAGCGCGCCGAAGCCGAACGCGTCCTGAACGACGCCGGCGGCGAGCACCTGACCTTCTTCACCATCGAGCTGGTCGCCCTCGCGGAGGCCGACATCGCGCGGCAGGCCGAGGCGGACCCCTACCTC
>DYFX01000014.1:0-7994 GCA_020724945.1 Candidatus Paceibacter sp. | reverse complement strand
ACCGTCCCTGGATCGACCACGCGAGGCTCTTCAAGCCGCACCTGCTCACCGAACCGGTCGAGGCCGCGCTCACCAAGCGCGAGGGCTTCGGGCCGGGCGCCTGGAGCGATTTCTTCGACGAGGTCGAGGCGGACCTCCGCTTCACGCTCGGCGAAGACGAACTCACGCTGACCGAGATCCTGCACGCGGTGAACGACGACCCGAACCGCATCCGCCGGCGCAGGGCCCTCAAGGTCCTCAACGACGGCCTCGGCGGATCGTTCGCCAAGTACGCGGCGCAGACGCTCTGGCAGACGGCCGGTTCGTCCACGCTGGAGAACAAGGAGCGCGGCTACAAGCACCCGATGCAGGGCCGCAACATGAGCAACCGCATCCCGGACGAGGTCGTCGAGGCCTTGCACGAGGCGGTCACGGAGGTCGCCGGCCCCTTGGCTCGCCGATGGTACCGGCTCAAGGCCAAGCTCCTGGGCGTGAAACGCCTCGCGTGGAGCGACCGCAACGCGCATCTGCCGTTCGAGGACAAGAGTCTCGTGCCGTTCGAAGTCGCCCAGCATGAGATCGTGCTTCCCGCCTACCGCAGCTTCAGCCCGACCTTGGCCGCCCTCATCGAGGAGATGGTCGAGAAGAAGCGCATCGACGCGCCGGCGGGGCCGAACCGCGAGAGCGGCGCCTACTGCTACTCGACGGTGCTCCCCGACGGCGCGTCCGTGTCGTTCAACTTCCTGAACTACAAGGGTTCGAAGCGGGATGTCATGACCATCGCGCATGAGGAGGGCCACGCCGTCCACGGCCTCCTGGCCGGAGCGGCGCAAGGCATCCTCCAGCAGCACGCGCCGATGGCCTACGCCGAGACCGCCTCGGTCTTCGGCGAGATGACGACCTTCGAGTTCCTGCGCGCGCGCATGCCGAAGGACGACCCGAAGGCCTCGCTCGCGCTCGTCGCCGGCAAGATCGACGACATGCTGAACACCGTCGTGCGGCAGATCAGCTTCTCGAACTTCGAGCGCGCGCTCCACGGCGCGGGCAAGAAGCTGGCGCCATCCGATCTCGACGCGATCTGGATGGATGTCACGCGCACGATGTACGGCAAGGACGGCGATGTCTTCGACTACGCCGACATGTCGCACCTCTGGGCGTATGTCTCGCACTTCCACCGGCCGTTCTATGTCTACAGCTACGCTTTCGGCGAGCTGCTGACGCAGAGCCTCTACGCCAAGCGGGACGCGTACGGCGAGAAGTTCGAGCCGCTGTACCTCGATCTGCTCCGCGCCGGCTCCACCAAGGACGCCGTCGGGCTCCTCAAGCCCTTCGGCCTCGACCCGACCGACCCGAAGTTCTTCGCGGACGGCATCACGGGCAGCCTGGGCAAGCTCGTGGCCGAAGCGGAGCGGCTGGCCAAGAGGATCTAGGAACCGAAACCCCGACACAGGTCGGGGTTTTTCATTCCGCGCGATGCGCCGGATGCTCCTCGAGCAGCGCGATGTCCCGCCGATCCTTCTCGCGGCCCATCGCGCGCTTCATCTTCAGGAGTTCCGGGACGGATTGGAACGGGACGCCATGGATGACCGTCGCGGACGCGAACAGCGCCGCGGCGTCTCGGCGTTCGTCGCCGTACCAGATGTCCGCGTACGCCTCCGCGGCGCCGCATGACAATCGCTCGCGCCGCCGGCCGTCGATCTCGACCGCGCGATATTCCCACCCTCGCGCGCGGAGCTCCTCGAACGCGCGCGGCGTGACGAGCAGATCGATATCCGCGCTCTCGCGGATGCCGAGCGCGCTCATGACGCCGCTTCCGACCACGAGGCATTCGCCGTGCGGAAGCTCGAGTTTTTTCACCTCATCGACCGTCTTCATGCGCGTCACCCCTTCGCGTGGCGGTCGAGCGCCTTGTTGACCAGCGCGTCGGCTTCCGCGTTGAGTTCGCGGCGCACATGCGTGAACGAGACCTTCTTGAAGGCGATCTTCTCGTTATGGATCAGCACATAGAGCGTCGCGAGTCCCGCGTCCTTCACGCGGTACTCCCCCGTCAGCTGCTTCACGGCGAGCTCGGAGTCCATGCGCATCTCGAGCGTCTCGGCGCCGAGCTCGCGCGCCTTGCGGATGGCGGCGAGGATGCCCTTGTATTCCGCCTGGTTGTTGGTGGTCACGCCGACATATTCGCCGTGGCCCGCGATCGTCTCGCCGTCCGGCGTCTTGATGACATAGCCGTACGCCGAAGGACCGGGGTTCCCGCGGGAACCGCCGTCGCTGTAGGAAATCAGGTGCTTGTGGGACATGCGAGTAGTGTAAGGAAGGTTCTAGTTTTTGTCATCAAGTGTAGCTGCGGGGCTTGCCCCGCCCGGTCTTACGGACCGGCAAGGCAAGCCTTGCGGCTACACGCTCTGACCAGGATGACAAGAAAAAGAAAAGCCGCCGACTACGCGTCAGCGGCCGTACGGACATCGACGATCCTCCCTTGCGGCTCGACCCGGCCGTTCCATTCGTTGAGGTCGAGCTCGACGACGGCGTCGACGGGACCGCCGATCGGGAGCTCCGCGAGCAGCGGACCGAACCCGAAGCCGATGAGCTTCAGGCGTCCGCCCTTGTCGTCGACGACCGTCAGCTGGAGGTGCTTGCCCTCCGCGCCGACCTGCCGCGAGGAGGCGACGCGGCCGCCGCGCAGGAGGAAGCGCGGACGAGGATTGCCCTCGCCGTGCGGCTCGAGCGCCTTCAGCTCCTTGATGAGCCCGACGGAGACCTCGTGGACCGCCGCCTCTTCCTCGATCTCGATCGAGGGCGTGAGGTCGGAGGAGCCGATGGTCGCGTCGGCGTGGGCGATGAAAGCCCGCTTGAAGGCTTCGAAGTTCCCGTCGCCGACGATCGTCATCCCGCAGGCGGCCGGGTGGCCGCCGAACTTCTGGATGTGCTCGGCGCAGGCGCGGAGCGCGCCCGTGACATCGAAGCCGGGGATGCTGCGGCCGGAGCCGACATAGCGTCCGTGCTCGTCGCGGCCGACCGCGATGACGGGGCGGTAATGCTCGTCCACGAGCTTGGAGGCGACGAGGCCGCAAAGCGCGGCCGGCCAACCCTGACCCGCCACGACGATCGCGCTCTGCGACGCTTGCGCGGCGCCCATCACGAAAGCCTCTTCCATGATGCGCGCGGTCGCCTTCTGGCGGTCGGCGTTGTGGCCGTGGAGGACTTCGGCGCGGACTTCCGCGTCTTCCTTCGTGTCCGCCGTCAGCAGTCCGAAGGCCGCGTCGGCGTGCTCCATGCGTCCGGCCGCGTTGATGCGCGGCGCGATGCGGAAGCCGATCGACATGGCGTCGAGCGTCTCGTCGTCGCGCTTCACGCCGTCGATCAAGGTCTTGAGCCCGAGGCGCCTCGTCTTGTTGAGGACCACGAGCCCGTAGTGCACGAGCGCGCGGTTCTCGCCGACGAGCTTGCCCATGTCGGCGACGGTGGAGATGGAGACCATGTCGAGCAGCCACTTCTCGTGGCCGGGCGGCAGGTTCGCCTCCTTCCAGAGCGCCTGGCAGAGCTTGAAGGCCACGCCGCCTCCCGTGAGGTGGCGGAACGGGTAGGTCTCGCCTTCGCGCAGCGGATGCAGGATGGCGTAGGCCGGAGGGAGCTCGGGCGGAAGGGTATGGTGATCGGTGACGATGACATCGATGCCGAGCGAGACCGCCAGCGCGATCTCCTTGCCGCTCGAGATGCCGCAGTCGCAGGTCACGATGACCTTCGCGCCGCCCTCCGCCATCTTTTCGATGGACGGGGCGTTCATGCCGTAGCCGTCCTTCTCGCGGTGCGGAAGGTAGACCGACACGTCGGCGCCGATCGCCTTGAGCGTGGAATGCAGCACCACCGAACCGGAGACGCCGTCGGCGTCGTAGTCGCCGTGGACGACGATCTTCTCGCCCGACCGCGCCGCCCTCATCAGGCGGTCGACGGCCTTGCGCATATCAAGGAACAGGAACGGGTCATGGACATCCCGGTCCCAGGAAGGATGCAGGAATCCCTCGGCCTCGGCGGCCGTACGGATGCCCCGTCTCCAGAGGAGCGCGGCGATGAGCCGCGAATGTCCCGCCAGGGCGTCGTACGCCTCCCGCGGGACCGGCTCGGCCATCTTCCATCGTTTCTGACCCATGTCCCCTTAGTACCCGTAAAGGGCCGTGGAGACAAGCATGGAGGCCATGACCAGGAGGCACAGCACCGCCCAGCCCTTCTTGATCCAATCGCGCCTACGCCATTTCTTCATATCGCTATTTTCCTTCGTCACGCCGTTTCAGCACCGCGATGAACGCCTCGGGCGGGATGTCGACGCCGCCGGCGGCCAGGCTCATCATCTTCTTCTTGCCCTTCTTCTGCTTCTCGAGGAGCTTCTTCTTGCGCGTCACGTCGCCGCCATAGAGGTAGCCCGTGACATCCTTGCGGAACGGCTTGATGCGCTCGGAAGCGACGATCTTGCCGCCGATGGCCGCCTGGATCTTGATCTCGAACTGCGTCTGTTCGATCTCCTCCTTCAGGATCTCGCAGACGCGCCGTCCGATGCGCGCGGCCTCGTCCTCGTAGACCATCATCGAGAGCGCCTCGACGGGGTCTTCCGCCACCAGGATGGACATCTTCACGACATCGGCGGGGCGGTACTCGATGAACTCGTAGTTCATCGAGGCGTAGCCGGAGGACACGCTCTTCAGCTTATCATAGAAGTCGACCAGGATGGCCGAGAGCGGCATCTGGAAGTGCATGATGACGCGCGCGCCGACCACGTCGTCGACGGCCGCGGCCGATTCGACGCCCGTCAGGTATTCCATCGTCTGGTAGACGCCGCGCTTGTCGACGACCATGCCCATCACGCCGCCGATGTACTGCTTGGGCGTGACGATGTCGAGCTTGACCCACGGCTCGTGGATGCGGTCGACATTGCTCATGTCGGGAAGCTCCGAGGGCGACTTGATGGTGATGGTCTCGCCGCGCTTCAGGTCCACCTTATAGGCGACGCTCGGCACGGTGACGATGAGGTCGAGGCCGTATTCGCGCGTCAGGCGTTCCTGGAGGATCTCGAGGTGCAGGAGGCCGAGCAGTCCGCAGCGGAATCCGAAGCCGAGCGCGGAGGATTGTTCCGGCTCGAAGGCGAGCGATGCGTCCGACAGTTTCAGCTTCAGGAGCCCTTCGCGCAGGCGCTGGAACTCGTCGCCTTCCTTCGGGAAGACGCCGGCGAAGACCATCGGCTTGATTTCCTTGTAGCCGGGAAGCGGCTGCACGCCCTGCGCCTTCCAGTCCGCGACGGTGATGGTGTCGCCGACGCGGCAGGCGGCGATGTCCTTGTGGCCGGTCACGATGTAGCCGATCTCGCCGGCGGAGAGGCTCGGCGCCTGCATCAGCTTGGGGCGGAACCAGCCGACCTCGAGCACCTCGTTCTGCGCGAGCGTGGCGGTGAGCTGGGCTTGCACGCCGCGCTTCACGGAGCCTTCGACGATGCGCACGAAGGCGACGACGCCTTTGTATTCGTCGTAGATGGAATCGAAGATGAGCGCGCGAAGCGGCTTTTCGGTCTCGATTTTCGGAGGCGGCACGCGGGCGATGACGGCGTCGACGATATCCTGGATGCCCTGTCCCGTCTTGCCGGAGGCGAGGATGATCTCCTCGCGCTTGCAGCCGAGCAGCTGCATGAACTCCGCCGAGGTCTTCTCGATGTCGGCCGCGGGCATGTCGATCTTGTTGATGACCGGGATGATCTCGAGGCCCTGCTCGATGGCGAGGTAGAGGTTGCCGATCGTCTGCGCCTGGACGCCTTGGGTGGCGTCGACCAGCAGGATGGCGCCTTCGACGGCGGCGAGCGAACGCGAGACCTCGTAGGTGAAGTCCACATGCCCCGGCGTGTCGATGAGGTTCAGGATGTACTCCTGATCCCCTTTCTTGTAGTCCATCCGGACGGGCTGGAGCTTGATGGTGATGCCGCGCTCGCGCTCGAGGTCCATCGTGTCGAGCAGCTGCGCCTTCATCTCGCGCTTCTGGACCGTTCCGGTGAATTCCAAGAACCGGTCGGCCAGGGTGGATTTCCCGTGGTCGATGTGCGCGATGATGCAGAAATTGCGGATGGAGGCGGGCATATCGGCTCAACGCTATCAAAAAACCCCGGCCGTGTCGACGGGCGGGGCTAAGGGCGGAGGAGGCGGATGATTTCGGCCAGGACGGCCTCCGTCGCGGAGCGGCGGCCGGGCGGGTAGTGCCGCGACTGGTTGCGGCGGATGATGTCGGCCAGCATCGGGACCGAAGCGTCCGGATCGGGGTCGGCCAGCATCTGGATGAGATGCGCCGCATCCTCGGGCGAACGGGCCCGGAGGGCGGCCCCCACCCGGACGGGCGGGGGCGACCCGGGCGTGTCCGTCACATACACCGCGGGGATGCCGAGGTAGACGGCGCGGACGAGCTCGGTCGAACCGGAGGCCACGACCGTGTCCGATGCGGCGACCACATCGTCGACCGACGCGGCGTCGGTCTCCGCGATCTGCAGTCCGGCCTTGTCGAAGGCTTCGAGGTAGAGGCCGGGCCAGGTCGGATCGCGCGGATGCTGGCGGAAGGCGTAGACCGGGCCCGTGCAGCCGCGGGCGGCGAGGGCGTCGGCGAGGGCGCGGACGAACTCGATCTCGCCGGGCGCCCCGATGACGCTCACGAGCGAGGCCGAGGCCTCGACGCCGAAACGATCGCGCAGGCGCCGGATGGCGTCCGCGCCCCCGGCCGGGATGAGGCCGTCGAAGGCGGGCTGTCCCGTGACGGCGACCCGTCCCTCGGCGAACTCGGGAAAGGTCTCGGCGAGGTCGCGCGCCGACTCGCGGTCGATGCAGCAGACCTTCTCCGGCAAGACGAGGTCCCTCCGGAGCATCTCGCGGAAGAGCCGTCCGTACTGCCCGTAGTTGTCCTCGATGCAGAGCATCGGGACATCCGGGAACAGCTCACGGGCGGCGACCTCGAGGTGGTGGTCGCTCACGCCGCAGGCCGTCACGAAGGCGGCGGGCTTCAGGGCATGGAGGCGCTCGCGATCGAACGCTTCGCACGAACCCTGCTCGACGATCTTCGGCGTGCGCTCGAGGTAGTCCCTCGTCCACCCCGCGATGAGCGCGTAGGGGTGGAGATCGCGGGCGGAGACCGCCCGATCGATGACCGGATGCATCGCCTTCCAGCTGCCGGGGTCCCGGCAGAGGAAGACGACACGCGGGCCGTCGGACCGGGAACGGAAATCGACGAAGCGGGCGTCGTTCAGCGAGACGGCGGACTTGGACACGAGAGCCTCCCAGGTCGAGTCAAAGGGCGCGCTCCGCGGATGCGGAACGCCCTACGCTAGAGGAAAAACCCGCTTTCGTCAAGCGGGCGGCTAGAGCTTCTCGGCATCCTGGACGGCGAGCGGTTTCTCGACCTTCAGGAACCGGCCGCGGACGGCCTCGACGATGGACAGGAGTTCCTCGGACTTCAGGAACCAGAGCACGAGGCCGTAGGCGCCGAGGCCAAGGACGGTGGCGAAGGCGGCCTCCCCGAAGACGGAAGCGAAGGGGCGCGTGTCGAGATCCTGCAGTCCGGGATTGATGACGGCCAGCGCCGTCCAGCCCGCGGCGGCCGCGCCCAGGAAGAACTTGCCGAACGCGCGGAAGATGCCGGTGCCGCCGATGCGGCCGAACTTCCGGCGCAGGATGTACAGCAGCAGGACGACCTGCACGAACGACGCGATCGAGAACGCCATCGCGAGCGCGAGCACGCGGACATCGTCGAGCGCATAGAGGCCCATCCAGAGCCAGACCGCGGCCTTGCCGGCGGTGTCGAGCGCCCCGTAGTCGGCGCCGAAGTGCTTGCGCGCGAGCCGGCCGCGCAGCGCGATCGCCTCGCGATGCAGCCAGTCGGCCGACCAGTCCGGCGCGACGTAGGCGCCGTGGCCCCAGACGCTGCCGAGCTGCTGTCCGCCGGCGGCGCGCCAGGCGCGCTGGCCGTCCTCGACCTGGACGGCCGTGAACAGCACGGGG
>DYFX01000013.1 GCA_020724945.1 Candidatus Paceibacter sp. | reverse complement strand
CTTGCCGATCATGCGGAGGTACTGTTCGAGGAAGCGCCGCACGACGCGCGAGCGTGTCGGCATCGTGCCGAGCACGACGACATCCGTGGCGCCCGAGCAGAGGGGGTCGTTCCCGAACAGCAGGAGGCTGCGGGCGACATCCACGAGCAGGAGGTTGACCGCGCTCGCGGCGAAGCGCAGGTCGCAGGCGGCCTGGTCGGCCGGCGCGTCGCGCGCCGCCTTCGCGAAATGCGAGGCGACGAACGCCTCGTACGGCGTCCCCTTGAGGGAGGGGACCGCCTCGGCGAGCATCAGGTCGAAGTGCGGCGGCGCGGCTTCGGCGTCGAGCGCCTCGTCGATGCCGGGACCCGACGGCATGCCCATCGAAGCGAGGAGCCCGTCGACGGTGCCGGCGCCGACGGCGCTGCCGAGCAGCGGAAGGCAGGCGCCGCCGTCCTGCAGGGCGTACGAGGTGCCCGTGCCGACCGCGACGACCAGGCGCCTCTCGGCGACGACGATGCCGGCCTCTTCCAGGAGGCGCGCCGCCCCGGCGGCCTGCGTCGAGATCTCGAGCGACAGCGGATCGCCCTCGGGTCGATGGTGCGCGAACCGTTCGAACCCGTCGGTCGGGCCGTTGCCGGCCGCCGAGAGGGCATCGATGCGGAAGCGGTGCCACAGCTCGTTGGACAGGCTTCGGCGATCGAAGCCGTCCATGGTCGAAAGGTAGCGGCGCTGTCCCGTCGGCTCGATCCAGTGCGCCTTGACATGGGTGAGACCGAAGTCGATACCGGCTTTTCTCATGAAGACCTCCCGTGAAGGTGCGTGCCGCGCATCGTGCTATACTTCGGGCATATGCGCAAGGGTCTCACGCTCATCGAACTGCTGATCGCGATCGGCATCGTCGCCATCCTGACGGCGGTCGTCGCCGTGGCGCTCGTGCCGGCGCGTCGCAAGGCGCGCGATACGGCGCGCATCGCGGACATGAACCAGATGGGCCGCTTCCTGCTGGCGATTTCCTGTTACGCGCCGTCTTCCGGAGCGGGGGAGTACGATCTGCAGGAACTCTACGCCGACCTCGCGGCCGCCAACCCGCAGATCACCCGATACCTCTCCCGTGCGCCGCGCGATCCCAAGAGCGGGAGCGAGACGGCGTCCGGCTATCGCTACGCCTACGCGGCGGACGGTTCCTGCGCGCTCTACGCCAACCTCGAGGACGCGGGACGGGAAATCACCCTGCCTGCCCTCACCGCGCCGACGCCCGGCGGCGGCACCGGCACCCTCCGCGCCTCCATGCCCGGACCGAACGGCACCGCGCTGTGGTATCAGATCGGACGCTGAACCTGAATATGGAAGAGAGCATCGAAC
The DNA here is from genome assembly GCA_020724945.1 of Candidatus Paceibacter sp. Lineage (GTDB taxonomy): Bacteria > Patescibacteriota > Patescibacteriia > SG8-24 > DYFX01 > DYFX01. The sequence goes on along the minus strand of DYFX01000013.1, from coordinate 18,041 downwards.
GCACCGAGGAGGAATGGAAGAAGCTCCTGACGCCGGAGGAATACCGCATCCTCCGCGAGAAGGGGACGGAGCCACCCGGTTCCGGCGAGCTCTATCATAACGACGAGAAGGGCGCCTACATGTGCCGAGCGTGCGGAGCCGAACTGTTCCGTTCGGACGCCAAGTACGATTCCGGCTCCGGCTGGCCGAGCTTCTGGGAGGCGGTCGATCCGGCCAGGATCAGGACGGCGACCGACACGACGCTCGGCATGGTCCGCACGGAAATCCTGTGCGCGCGCTGCGGCTCGCATCTCGGCCACCTCTTCGACGACGGACCGCGCGAGACCACCGGCAAGCGCTTCTGCGTGAACTCGATGTCGCTGAAATTCAAGAAAGAATGAACCTATGCTGAACATCGCCGTCATCCTCGGGACGACCCGCCCGAACCGCGCCAGCGGCCCGATCGGGAAGTGGGTCATGGAACACGCCGCCAAGAAGGAGGGCTGGAACGCGGAGCTCATCGACCTGCGCGACTGGCCCCTGCCGTTCTTCAACGAGCCGCAGCCGGTCATGGCGCTGAACGGGGAGTACTCCGTCCCGCTCGCCAAGGAATGGTCGAAGAAGATCGCCGGGATGGACGCGTTCATCGTCGTCACCGCGGAATACAATCACGGCTATCCCGCCGTGCTGAAGAACGCGCTGGATTATCTCTACGCCGAATGGACCAACAAGCCCGTCGCCTTCGTGGCCTATGGGAACGCCGGAGGCGCGCGCTCGGTCGAGCAGTTGCGGGAAGTCGTCGGCGAGCTCCAGATGCACGACATCCGCGAGGCGGTGCATGTGATGGCCCCGTGGTTCGCCATCAAGGACGAGGCGTTCACGCAAGGCGAAGTGTACGAGAAGAAGCTCGGCATGACGCTCTCCCAGCTCGACTGGTGGGCGAAGCTCCTCAAGGACGGCCGCGACGGGAAATGAAAAGAAGCCTCGGCGCGAGCCGGAGCTTTTCAGATGTTCCCTTTCCAGGGAACGGCGGGTTCATCGCTCATGAGCGTGAGGCGTCCGCCCGTCAGCTCGGAGGACTCATAGGCCGTGACCGAGGCGTTGGGCACGACCTGGCCCTTGTAGCGCGCTTCGGCCTCCTCGATGGGGAAGTGGTGCATGAGCCTCTGGAAGAGGATCAGCCAGAAGCCGTGCACCACGATGAGGACGCTCTTGCCGCCGCAGTCGCGGGCGAGCGTGCCGAGGAAGCTGTGGATGCGGAGCTCGATGTCGGGCCAGTTCTCGCCGCCGATGGGGCGGTGGTGATATAGGCCTTCCCGCTCCTTGCGCTCCAGCTCCTTGGGGAAGTGCGTCCGGATCTCCTCGCGCGTGTAGGTGTGGTAGATCCCGCGGTTCGCTTCGGCCAGCCGCGCGTCCTCGTAGACGCGCTCGCCGGGGCACATCAGCGCCATCGTTTCCTTGGCTCGGGCGTAGTAGGAGGTATAGCGGATGTCGAAGGTCCCGTAGGCCTCCCGCAGCCAGGCGCCGACGCATGCGGCCTGGCGCCGCCCCATGTCGGTCAGGGGGTAGGCGTGGGTGGCGACCTCGTACGCGGCGCGCACATCGGGGTCGGGGCGGACATTCCCTTCGGATTCCGCGTGGCGTACGAGGACCAGCTGCTTGGGCCAGGGCATCATCTCCTCCTTCGGTTTGAAAGGGCGTATACTTATTGCATAGCTTATCCACACATCCCATGCAAGGATTCATCGATTTCATCAGGGAAAAAGGAGTGGTCGGGTTGGCCATCGGCTTCATGATGGGCGGCGCGGTCTCGAAACTCGTGACCTCGCTCGTGACCGACATCATCAATCCGCTCGTCGGGCTGGCGCTCGGCAAGGTCGGATTGGCCGAGGCATCCTGGACCATCGGGACGGCCGAACTCAAGTGGGGGAACTTCGTCTCCACGATCGTCGATTTCGTCATCATCGCCGCCGTCATCTACTTCGGGTTCCGTCTGCTGCGCATCGAGCGCTTCGATCGGAAGCCTGAACCCGCCAAGACATGAGCGTCATCATCAAGAATCTCGATCGTGTGGTCGAGGAAAACGGGAACTTCCGCAAGGTGCTGTTCACCGGCGCGAAATCCCAGCTGGTCGTGATGTCGATTCCGCCGGGCGGCGAGATCGGCGAGGAGACGCACGACCATGTGGAGCAGACGCTCTACTTCAAGTCCGGCGAGGGCGAGGCGATCATCGCCGGAGAACCTTCGCCGGTGCGCGCAGGCGACGCGCTCATCGTGATGCCCGGCACCAGGCACAATGTCCGCAACACGGGCTCCGAACCGCTCAAGATCGCGACCGTCTACTCGCCGCCGAACCACATCGACGGCCGTGTCCACGCCACGAAAGCGGACGCGGACGCCGACCGCGAAGACGAGGAGTTCGGCCACCACATCGCATGACCCCCAAGCGCATGGCGTACGAGAACCTCTTCCGCCCCGGAGCGTTCGGGCCGCTGTCCGTCAAGAACCGCCTGGTGATGCCTCCCATGGTCCGCAATTATGCGGACGCCAAAGGTTTCGTCACGCCTCGTTATGCCGACCACATCGAGCGCATCGCCCGCGGCGGCGTCGGAACGATGATCCTCGAAGCCAGCTTCATCCATCCGCACGGCAAAGGCTTCGTGAACCAGCTCGGCATCCACACGGACGCTTCCTTGCCGGGCCTCCGGAAACTCGTCGTCTCGGCGCATCGGCACGGGGCCGTCATCGGCCCGCAGCTGTACCATGCCGGACGCCAGACATCGGCGAAGATCACGGGGCATCAGCCGGTCGCGCCCTCGGCGATTCCCGATCCCTCGTCCGGCGAGATGCCGCGCGAACTTTCGGTGAAGGAGATCGGGGAGCTCGTGAGGCTGTTCGCCAAGGCCGCCCTCCGCGCGAAGAAGGCGGGGTGCGATTTCGTGGAACTGCACGGCGCGCACGGCTACCTCATCACGCAGTTCCTCTCGCCCTTCAGCAACCGCCGCACGGACGCCTACGGCGGCAGCGCCGAAAGACGCATGCGGTTCCTGCGCGAGACCTACGCAGCGGTCCGCGCGGCCGTCGGACCGGAGTTCCCGATCCTGCTGCGCCTTTCCGGCGACGAGCAGGTCGTCGGGGGACTGCGCATCAAGGACACGATCGCCATCTGCCGAGCGATGGAGAAGGCGGGCGTCGACGGGTTCCACATCTCCGCCGGCAACTACGCCTCCTACGCGCGCGGGAAGATGATCCCGCCCATGGCCGTCGAGGACGGCGTGCTGCTGCCGCTCGCGGCGGCAGTGAAGAAGGCGGTCGCGGTTCCCGTCATCGCCGTCGCCAAGATCCGCACGCCGAAGATGGCCGCGCAGGCGCTCGCCGACGGGTCCGCCGATTTCGTGGCGATCGGCCGTCCGCTCCTGGCCGATCCGGATTGGCCGAACAAGGTCAAGGAAGGCCGCGCCGACGAGATCCAGCGCTGCATCGCCTGCAACCAGGCCTGCATCGGACGCCTGTTCGCGCAGCAGGACATCGCCTGCACCGTGAACGCCGCGGCGGGACGCGAGCGCCTTTTCGCCGCGCGTCCGAAGCGGAAGAAGCGCGTCGTCGTGGTCGGGGGAGGCCCGGCCGGCCTCTCCGCCGCCAAGACCGCCGCCGAACGCGGCCACGCGGTCGTGCTGTTCGAGAAGGAGCGGCGTCTGGGCGGACAGCTTTTGGCCGCTGCCGAGACGCCGCATCGCGAGGGATGGGAAGAACTGCGCGAGGATCTCGTCGCCGCCGTCGGCCGCTTGGGCGTCGATGTGCGGCTGAACGCCGAGTTCGAGCCGTGGATGCTGAAGAAAGAGAAGCCCGATGCCGTCATCCTCGCGATCGGTTCCACGCCGACGCGCCCGAAGATCCCCGGCGTCGGACGGACGAATGTCGTCATCGCGCGGGACATCCTCGAAGGCAAGGCGAAAGCCGACGGCAAGCGCGTCGTGGTCGCCGGAGGCGGCTGCATGGGCGCCCAGACGGCCGAATACCTGGCCGAAGCCGGACATCAGGTGACGGTCGTCGAGGCGGCAGGCGCCGTCGCGACCGAGGCGCCGGTCGACGACCGGATGCTGCTGCTCGGGCGCATCGATGACGCCGCTTGCGCCCTCGCGCCGCTGGCGAAGCTCAAGGTCAAGCTCATGACGGACACGAAGATCATGGGCGTCGGCGTCGGTTCGGTCGCCGTCGAGGGCCGCGCGGGGGCGAAAGCGCTTCCGGCGGATACGGTCGTGCTGTGCCTCGGCGCCTTCCCGAACGACGGGCTCGCGGCCGAATGCCGGATGCATGTCCGCGATGTCGCGACGGTCGGCGACGCCAAGGAAGCGCGCCGCGTGACCGAAGCCGTCGCCGAGGGTTCCCTCGCCGCCGCGCGCCTCTGATCCTATGACGACGCGAAGATATTTCGGATGGTCGATCGCGCTCGCCGCCGCCGGCACCCTCTTCGCCGGATACTTGAGCGCGACCAAGCTGTGGTCCCGGAGCTGCGCGTTCGACGAGCCGTGCCCCTATTTCTTCGGCGTCCCCGCCTGCTACATCGGCGCCGCGCTGTTCCTGGCGCTGCTCGTCCTCGCCGTCCTGGGACGCGCCGGTCGGATGGGCGAACGCGAAGCGGCGAGAAGCCTGGCCGCCGTCGCCGCGCTCGGCACCGCGTTCGCCGCCTGGTTCGTCGCGCAGGAAATCGCCGCTTGGTTCGTCGCCGGGCGCGTCCTGTTCTACGGGCTGGGGTTGTCGACCTGCACCTACGCGCTCCTCTTCTTCGTCGCCGCGCTCGCCCTTTCGCTCGCCCACCTCAAGCGCCCGTGAAATAACCTCGACGCTATGTCTTTCGACCTGCCCGCCTTGCTCGACCGCTCCGATAAGAAGCTGCTCGCCGCGATGCGCATCGCGCTCGGCTGGCTCTTCTTCTACGCCGGCATCACGAAAGTCCTGAATCCGGCTTGGTCCGCGAAAGGATATCTCGCGAGCTCCAAGACCTTTTCGGGGTTCTATTCCTGGCTCGCTTCCGACGCCGTGCTTCCTGTCGTCGACTTCATGAACGAATGGGGCCTCACGCTCCTGGGCGTCTCGCTCATCGTCGGCGCGTTCGTGCGGCTCTCGTCGCTCCTCGGCGCGCTCATGATGGTGCTGTACTGGTTCCCCGTGCTGGATTTCCCGAAGGTCGAGCACGGCTACCTCGTCGACGACCATGTCATCTACGCGCTCGTCCTCCTGTACTTCGCCGCCGCGAAGGCGGGCCGCCACTACGGGCTCGAGGAGCGCTGCGCCAAGCTGCCGATCTGCGCGAAATACCCTTGGCTCCGGGCCTGGCTCGGCTGAAGCCGCGGAAGGAAAAAGCGCCGCGAGGCGCTTTTTCCGTTTCCGGCGTTCAAGGCTTCAGCCAGTCCTTACGGTCCTTCGGCCAGCCTCGGAGGTAGAGCAGCGCGAGCGGCGCGCCCCAGTTGGCCCAGCGTTCGACGAAATCCCAGATCGGCATGCCGACGAGCGGACGGACGAGCGCGGTCCAAGCGCCCCAGAGCGCGGCCCAGAGCAGGACGGCGCGGATGGGTTTCACGAGGACGATGGCGGCGACGAGGATATCGAGCACGCCGATCGCCGTGACGAGCGTCGCGGCGGTCGCCATGTCGGCGCCGGTCAGCCGCGCGGTCCATGTGATCCAATCCGCCTTGCCTTGCAGGGCGAAGACGCCATGGCCGAGGAATTCGCCGGCCACGGCCACGCGCAGCACCCATTGAGCCTTCATCGATGCGTCCATAGGAGAAAGAGAGTGAATAGCGAAAAGGTATCCATCCGTACCATTCTATCATCCGCGCACCTCGACATGGAGCCCGGGCCGCGCGGCGCGGATGCGCTCCGCGACGGCTTCGAGGTCCATCCATGCGGCGCGCGGCAGGTCCGGCCGCAAGGTCTTGCCGTACCGGATCTCCTGCAGCGCGTAGCGGTCGCCCTCGCCGAGATGCTCCGCGATGGCGAGGAGGTCGTCGGCATCGTGGATGGCGGGGTAGACGGTGGTGCGGAACTCGCAGGGGACGCCTGACGCGCGCAGGAGGCTCATCGTCTCGGCGCAGTTCTCCGCGATGCGCGGCGATCCGCGTCCGACGGCGGCCGGATAGCGTTCCCAGACATGCTTCACATCCATGGCGACATAGTCGACGAGGCCTTCCTTCAGGATGCGTTCGAGCATCCGGGGGTGGACGCCGTTGGTGTCGAGCTTGGTCTCGAGGCCGATGGCCTTGATCGACGCCAGGAACTCGGGAAGGTCGGGATGGATCGTCGGTTCGCCGCCGGTCACGACGACGCCGTCGAGGAAGAGACGGCGCGCGCCGATGCGCTCCAGCGCGGCGTCGGCCTCGATGCACGGCCCGTCCCGCACGGCGAGGAGCTCCGGGTTGTGGCAATAGACGCAACGGAGCGGACAGCCTTGCGTGAAGACGATGGCCGCCACGCGGCCCGGGAAATCAAGCAAGCTGACGGGCTGCAGTCCTGCGATCTTCATAGGAGGCGCGTTCGGCGGGCATGGAATATTCCTGGCGTTGGACATACTCGCTCCTCTTGCCGATGTTCCATTGGTCGACGGGACGGAAATAGCCGACGACGCGCGACCAGACTTCGCAGCGCGCGCCGCACGCGGCGCATTCCGGCACTTCGCCGGCGAGGTAGCCGTGGGAGGGGCAGACGCTGAAGGTCGGCGTGAGCGTGAAGTAGGGGAGGCGGTAGCCTTCGGCGACCTTCCGCACGAAGCGCGCGCAGGCTTTCCAGTCGCGGACGCGTTCCCCGAGGAAGAGGTGCAGCACCGTGCCGCCGGTATAGCGCGTCTGGAGGCCGTCCTGATGGTCGAGCGCCGCGAGCGGGTCGTCGGTGTGGCCGACGGGCAGATGCGAGGAGTTGGTGTAGTACGGCGCCTGGGTCGTTCCGGCCTGCGCGATGTCCGGCCAGCGCGCGCGATCCTCCTTGGCGAAGCGATAGGTCGTGCCTTCGGCCGGGGTCGCCTCGAGGTTATAGAGGTGGCCGGTCTCTTCCTGGTAGCGCACCAGGCGCTCGCGCATGAAGTCGAGCGTCTCGAGCGCGAAGGCGCGCCCTTCCGGCGAGGCGATGCCGACGCCGAGAAGGTTCAGCGCGGCTTCGTTCATGCCGTTGAGTCCGATCGTCGAGAAATGGTTGCGCAGCGTGCCGAGATACCGCTTGGTGTACGGCAGGAGGCCGGAGTCGATGTTCTTCTGCACCTGCGCGCGCTTGATCTCGAGCGAGTCCTTCGCGAGATCCATCAGCGCCCCGAGCCGGACGAGGAAGTCGTCCTTGTCGCCGGCGAGATATCCGATGCGCGCCAGGTTGATCGTCACGACGCCGACGGAGCCCGTCATCTCCGCCGAGCCGAAGAGGCCGCCGCCCCGGGCCTTGAGCGCGCGGAGATCGAGCTGCAGCCGGCAGCACATGCTGCGCACATCCTTGGGGTCGAGCGCGGAGTTCACGAAGTTCTGGAAGTAGGGGATGCCGTATTTGGCCGTCATGCCGAAGAGCAGTTCGGCGTTCGGCGAATCCCAGACGAAGTCCTTGGTGATGTTGTAGGTGGGGATGGGGAAGGTGAAGACGCGCCCCTTGGCGTCGCCGGCGGTCATCACCTCGATGAACGCGCGGTTGATCATGTCCATCTCGCTCCGGCAATCGGCGTAGGTATACGGCTGCGGCGTTCCGGCGATGCGCGGGTTCGTTCCCGCGAGATCCTCGGGTACGGTCCAGTCGAGGGTGATGTTGGTGAAGGGCGTCTGCATGCCCCAGCGCGATGGGACATTCAGGTTGAAGACGAACTGCTGGACGGCCTGGCGGACCTGCTGATACGAGAGCCCGTCGTTCTTCACGTACGGCGCGAGCAAGGTGTCGAACGACGAGAACGCCTGCGCGCCGGCCCATTCGTTCTGGAGCGTGCCGAGGAAGTTCACCATCTGCCCGAGCGCCGTCTCGAAGTGCTTCGCGGGGCCGGACTCGACGCGGCCCGGCACGCCGTTGAACCCTTCCTCAAGGAGCTGTCGCAGGCTCCAGCCCGCGCAGTATCCGGCGAAGAGGTCCAGGTCGTGGATGTGGAAGTCGCCCTCGACATGCGCGCGGCGGACGCCTTCGGGATAGACGCGGTTGAGCCAGTACGAGGCCGTGATCTTGCCGGAGATGTTCAGGATCATGCCGCCGAGCGAGTAGCCTTGGTTGGCGTTGGCGTGGACGCGCCAATCCGAACGCTCGAGATATTCGTCGATGGTCGATGCGACATCGATGGTCGGGCGGGGGAGCGGCGTAGGCATAGAGGATTTCATGAGACGAAAAAACTCGCCATCGCGAGCTTCATGAGCTTCTTGGGACGGAGGTCAGGCGTTCGGTTCGTGCGGGACCCGGCGGGGGCACGGGTCGATCATGCAGAGGAGCCGGTTGAAGCGCGTGGCGGACACGACCGTGACGGCATGGCAGCTCCTGCACTTCGCTTCGACGGACCCTTCGACCAACAGGCCCTTGAAGAGCAGTTTCTTGCACGCGCGACAGCGGTATTCGTTCAGGCAGCTGCCCATAGCCAAGCTTATGCACAACCGTACACTAGATATGGTAGTACGAACGCATTCATACCACAAGCCGTAGTGTGGATAGGTGGCCGCGCCGTGCGGGCTTGACAATGCGACATTGTCGCAGTAAGGTGTGCCGGTATGAAGAAAACGGCCCATGCGGCGCTCGAAAAACTGAAATCCGGCGGCCGCCGCCTGACGGCGGCGCGCCGCGCCGTGATCGAGGCCTTGGCCGAAGCCGAGGCGCCGCTTTCGGCTTCGGAGGTGCTGGGGATCCTGGTGAAGCGCGGCGTCGGCGCCGATCGCGCCACGGTCTATCGCGAGCTCGAGGCGCTCTCCGAAGCGGGCATCGCCGTCACGGTACGGTTCGAGTCGCGGGCGGCGCGCTTCGAGCTCGCGGGCGGCGCGCACCACCACCACGCCGTCTGCGTGAAGTGCGAGGCGGTGAGCGATGTCGAGGCCGACGCCGAACTCGAGGCCGCCGAACGGCGCATCGCCCGGCGCTCCGGCTTCAAGGTCCTGCGCCACTCCTTCGAACTGTTCGGCCTGTGCGCCGACTGCCGCTGATATGCGCATCGCGTTCGTAGGAAAAGGCGGCAGCGGTAAGACGACGCTCGCGGCGCTCTTCAGCCGCTATGCGGCCCTGCTCGGCAAGCGGGTCCTCGCCGTCGATGCCGACATCAACCAGCACCTCGCGATGGCGCTCGGCGCGCCGGAAGGCTTCGCGCCTGCGCCGCTCGCCGCGGACATGCGCCTGCTCAAGGAGTACTTGCGCGGCGACAATCCGCTGATCGGCTCGGCCGACGAGATGGTCAAGACGACCCCGCCCGGCCGCGGTTCGAGGCTGCTGCGCCTCGGCGAGCGCAATCCCGTCATGACGGCGTTCGCGCGCCGTGTCGGCGGCGTGGAACTGATCGCGACCGGCGAGTTCGAAGGCGATGACATCGGCGTGAAGTGTTTCCACTCGAAGACCGGCGCGGTCGAGCTCCTGCTCAACCATCTCATCGACGGCAAGGACGACATCGTCACGGTCGACATGACCGCCGGCGCCGACGCCTTCGCTTCCGGACTCTTCGCCAAGTTCGACCTGCTGGCCGTCGTCGTCGAACCCACCCGTCAATCGCTGGGCGTCTGGGATCAGTACGCCAAGTACGCCTCCGGCTACGGACTCCGCCTCGTCGCCGTCGGCAACAAGGTCGAGGACGCGCGCGACGAGGCGTTCCTCCGCGAGCGCCTCGGCGACGCGTTGATCGCGGCGGTGCCGCGTTCCGGATTCGTCCGTTCCATGGAACGCGGGGAGGCGCCAGACATCTCCGAGCTGGAGCCGCGCGTCCTGGGCGGGCTCGAAGTCCTGCGCGGGACGCTCGCCGCGACGGAGCGCGACTGGGACGCCATGCACCGCGCCTCCGTCGAGTTCCACCTGAAGAACGCCGCCTCGTGGGCGAACGCCGCCGTCGGCCGCGACCTCGGACAGCAGGTCGATCCCTCGTTCCGCTACCCCTCCTGATTCCGTCTCCGATGCCGCGCCCTTGACGGGGCGCGCGACCGGCGACGGACGCCGGAGAAACAGGAGCATGGATGTCACTGAATGTCACCCCCGAGATCGTCGAGAAGGCCGCCCGAGGCCGTCTCACCCCTGACGGCTTCTTGGCCGTCGTGCGGGAATCGCTGCCCAGGGCCTGGAGGATCATGGAGTTCCATGGGAGCGAGATCGCCATGGGGCTCGAGGTCTCGCTGCACGCGCCGCCGTCGATGGACGACGGGACGCGCGGAGAGCTGCTGCGACTCGTCGCTTCGAGCGCCATGCGTACGGCGGTCGAGCGGCACTTCGGCTTCCGCCTGGAGTTCCAGAACTGCCACAAGTCGGCGGCCTTCGCCCCGGAGGCGATCGGTGGGCCCGTCCACCAGGAGTTCGTCTCGATGGAGGCGCAGATCCTGAACCAGTCGCCCGACATGCGCGACTGCTAGTTGCCTAGCCCGGAACCCTCGCGTTCCGGGCTTTTTTCGCAGGGTCGTTACCTCTCTTGGCCCGCGCCGTAGTACAATACCGAGAGAACTCTCGCATCCATGGCCATGGATCCCAAAGCCTTCGAGGCGCACTACGACGCCTATGTCCGCAAAATCTATAAGTATGTCTATTACCGTACCCAGCATCGCGAGACCGCCGAGGACTTGACCAGCCAGATCTTCCTCAAGGCCTTCGACAAGCTGGACGGTTTCGACGAGTCGAGGGGCACCTTCTCGGCCTGGATCTACGGCATCGCCAGGAACGCGCTCGCCGATCACTATCGCGCCAGCCGCGAGACGATCGACATCGACGATGTCTGGGACCTCCGTTCCGACGAGGATGTCGCCCGCGACGCCGAAGCCCGCGAGCGGGTCGAGGCGCTCCGCCCGTACCTGCAAGCGCTCCCGAAGGACCAGCGCGAACTCGTCTTCCTGCGGCTCTGGGACGGCCTCTCCTATAAGGAGATCGCCGAACTGACCGGCCGCTCCGAGGCCGCCTGCAAGATGGCCTTCTCGCGGACGCTCTCCCGCCTCCGCAAGGAGGTGCCGTCCGCCATCCTCCTGCTCATGCTCTTCACGCACCGCATCCTATGAAAAACACCATCGATCTCGACGCCGTGCTCGAGGAGATCTACGCGCTCGAGCCCGAACTCCGTCCGCAGGACGCGGCGCTGCGCTCCCTCGCGGCGAAACTGCTCGCCTCGAAACCCGAGGCGGCCATCGACGAGGCCTTCGTCGCCCGGCTCCGCGATGAGCTCAAGCTCCGCATCCAGGCCCGCCCGTCGTCCAATCCCTTCATCACCTTCTTCACTATGCCTACCAATAAGTACCTGGTGCCCGGCCTGGCGGTCCTCGCCATCGCCGTGGCCGGAGCGGTCTCCTTGAGCACGCTCCAGCGCCCCGCCGGCGCGCCTTCGACCGGTTCCGACCGCCTCGCGGCCGCGACCGTCGTGCGCGTCGGGGAGACCGCCTTCGGTCCGCTCGTCGGCGCGACCGGCGCCCGTCCCGAATCGGGCGGCGGCGGTCTCGGAGCGGCGTCGGCCGTCCCGCCGATGGCCGGCGGCTCTCCGACGGTCGACTCCAAGATGATCGCCCCCGGCGACTGGATCCCGACCGTCTACAAGCATGTCTATAAGGGCGAGGCGATCGAAGGCCTTTCCGCGCAGGTCGATGTCTATCGCCGCGTCCGCGCCGGAGCCGGAGCCGGTCCGGTCTCCGCGCTTCTCGGCTTCGATCTCGGCCTCATGAACCTCTCCGCCGCCCGGAACGCCTCCGTGCAGTCGTTCAGCATCGCCGAGAACCGCGAGAACGGCTATGTCATCAGCGTGAACCCCGAGGAGGGGACCATCAACATCTACGAGAACTACTTCACCTGGTCGTACCCGGAACGCGCCTGCACGGACGAGGCCTGCTTCAACGCCTACCGCCTGACGGAGGCCGACATGCTCGCCGACGAGGAGGCCATCCGCATCGCCGACGGTTTCCTCTCGCAGTACGGCGTCGACAAGGACGGCTACGGCGCCCCGATCGTCCGCGACGAGTGGCGCGCCCAGCTCCTGCGCGCGGAGGACAAGTCGAGTTTCTGGTTCCCCGACACGGTCTCGGTCGTCTATCCGCAGCTCGTCGACGGCAAGGTCGTCCATGACGAAGGCGGCGCGCCGCACGGACTGAATGTCAATGTCAACGTGCGCCACAAGCGCGCGACCGGACTTTGGAACCTCTCCCTCCAGAACCTCGAGGTCTCCTCGTATGCCGGCGAGACCGACGCGGGCGTCCTGATCGGCGTCGCCGAGCGGGGCGGCGTCAACGGCGACCAGTGGGTCCACGAGAACGCGACGGTCGTCGAGGTCGAGCTCGGCACCCCGACCTTGGCCTTCTCCCGCGTCTGGCAGTGGAACGGCGGCGTCGGCTCCGAACTGACCGTCCCGTCGCTCATCTTCCCGGTCGTGAACGCGCCGAAGGATTACTGGCGCTCCAACATCACCGTGCCGCTGGCGAAGGATCTGCTCGCCGTCCCGGGCGATGTCCGCATCATGCCCGTCGACGCGCCGGCCGAGGTCCGCATCATGCCCGCCGTCACGGCCGAATAAGCCGCGAATCGACCCGCCTCCTGCCGCGCAGGGGGCGGTTTCGTTTCCGTTGACGGCAGGCGGAAACGCTGGTACGGTCCTCTCTTCGCTCTTTGGCTCGACCCCGCACCTGGAGGAACCATGCAGATGATCGGACGCATCGGGAAGGCGCCGGAACGGATCGCGTACCGGGGCTTCCGCGTCGAGCGGAAAGGCTTCCTTTCCGTCTTGAGCTACGCCATCGACGGCTACCGCCGCTACGACATGCTCGAACGCGGCCAGGCCGCCGTCGTCCTGCCCGTCGACTTCCGGACGCGCGAGCTCTACCTGCTCGCGGAGCTTCGTGCCAACAAGCCCTTCGGCACGACGGCGCGCGGCCGCGCCTGGATCCGCAAGGTCCTGCGCGACGGCTTCACGACGCCCGGCGAGACCTTCGAGGTCGACGCCGCGGACATCCGCATCTTCGAGGCTTGCGCCGGCATGATCGACGACGATCCCGCGACGGGCGAGCCGAGCGAGTCGCCGGAGACGGCGGCCGTCCGCGAGCTGCGCGAGGAGACCGGCCTCGTCGTCGGCGAAGATCGCCTGATTCCCGTCGGGAACTGGTTCCCGAGCATCGGCGGCTCGAGCGAGCTCATCCACGCCTACTTCGCCGATCTCCCCGAAGGGCACCTCGAGTCCCGCGCGGAGCATTCCGGCGACGGCTCCGAGGAGATCGACATCTACAAGATGTCGTGGGACGAGGCGTTCGGCCTGCTGGACGCCGGCAAGATCGTCACCGCCTCGACCGGCCTCGTGCTCCGCGAGCTCAAGCTCCGCTTGCTCGAGGGGCGTCTCCCCTAGGTCCGCTTCCGAAGGCTCCACGCCTTCGGGTTTTCCCGGAACCGCCCATCCTCGATGGACGCTTCCGGACGAGACCCCGCACCTTTCACGGAAGGACATCCCATGGCCATGCAGGTCGTCTACGCACGCGAACCGTTCCCCGACCGGTGGACCAAGAGCGTCTTCCTGGCCGGTCCGACTCCGCGCGGCGGCGGGACGCCTTCATGGCGCCCCGAAGCCCTTCGCCTCCTCAAGGCTTCCGGATACGACGGCGTCGTCTTCGTGCCGGAGGACCGCGACATCATCGGATGCGCGATCACGCCGGAGAACTACGAGCCGCAGATCCTCTGGGAGGACGAGGCCCTGCAGCGGGCCGACGCCATCGTCTTCTGGGTCGCGCGGGACCTGCCGTCGATGCCCGCCTTCACCACCAACATCGAGTGGGGCGAGTGGTTCGACTCCGGCAAGGTCGCGCTCGGCTATCCGCAGGAGACGCCGAAGGTCGGCTACTTCCGCACCAAGGCGAAGTGGCACGGCATCCCCGTCGCGCATACCCTCGAAGCGACCGTCGCGCGGGCGCTCGAGATGATCGGCGACGGCGCGCTCCGCGAAGGCGGGGAGACGCATGTGCCGATCGGCGTCTGGCGCACGGACATCTTCCGGCGCTGGCACGCGGCGCAGAAGGCGGCCGGCAACGAGCTCCTCAAGGCGCGCGTCCTTTGGACCTACCGCATCGGCCGCGAGAAGGAGCGCCTGCTCTTCTGGGCGCTCGAGACCGACATGCGCGTCGGCGCCGAAGACCGCGTCGTCAAGGACGGCATCGTGCTCGGGCGCCCGGATGTCGCCGCCACCGTGCTGTTCGGGCGCGACCTCGGCTTCAACACCGAAGTCGCGCTGATCCGCGAGTTCCGCCCGTCCGCCACGACTTCCGACGGCTGCGTGCATGAACCGGCCGGAGGCAGCTCCTGGGACGACCTCGCTCCGATCGAGGTGGCCGCCGCCGAGGCGGTCGAGGAGGCGGGCGTCGCCCTCACGACCTCGCGGCTCAAGGACCTCGGCGACCGCCAGCTCATGCCCACGCTCTCGGCGCACCGCGCGCGCGTGTATGTGGCTCGGCTGACCGGCGCCGAGATGGACCGCCTTCGCCGGCTCGTCGGGCGCCCCCTCGGCCGGGCGCGCGAAGGGGAGCGCACCTGGATCGATATCCGCACCATCCGCCAGCTGCTCGACCAGGCCGACGGCGCCACCCCGGGCGACGATATCGACTGGTCGACGCTCGGCATGGTGCTCTACGCCTTCTACAAGTTCGTCTGAACCGTCGTCCCGCATGCGCGCGGGTTGACCTTGAGGCCGGAATGCGGTATCGTCATTCCGGCCCTTTTCTTTTTCGGAGGCATGATGACGACGATTCTCGGCGGACAGTTCCGCTCCCTGCTCGACCGGCGCGGCCTGCTCATCGCGCCAAGCGCCCATGAGGAGCGCTATGTCCTCAACCTGGAAGGCGGCGCGATCGCCGTCGACCGACACCCCGTCCGCATCCGCGAGGTCGTCGCCATCGCCGCCGAAGTCTACGGCGAAGGCGTCGGGGAACACGCGGAGCTTCTGGGTCTCTACGCCAGGCGCGAGGATATCGAGTGTCCCGTGCCGGACCCGCGCGTGATCGACTGGGTGCCGCACGCGCCCGAAGGCCCCGGCCTGAACCCCGACAAGTGGGTCAGGCTCGACCGATGGCTGGACGACCAGTTCCTCTACGACGACGCCATCAATCTCCGCTACGACCGCGAATCCATCTGAACGCGCGGACCCCTCGTTTCGCCCGGAATGACGCTGACGGCGTCATTTTTTCTTTTTCGCCCCGTTTGGTACGATGCTGGCATATGGTCAAGCAGCTCACGCTCTGCGTGCTCCACACCGACACGCACATCCTGCTCGGCATGAAGAAGCGCGGTTTCGGCGTGGGGCGCTGGAACGGCTTCGGCGGCAAGGTCGCGCTCGGCGAGACGGTCGAGGACGCCGCGCGCCGCGAGCTCCGCGAGGAGTGCGGCATCCAGGCGCAAGTCCTCGAACGGCGCGGCGTCCTGAAGTTCGAGTTCGCGGCCAGCCGCGAGATCCTCGAGGTCCACCTCTTCGGGGTCGTGAAGCATCGCGGCGAGCCGGTCGAGACCGACGAGATGCGTCCGTGCTGGTTCCGCCTGACCGACATCCCTTTCGACAAGATGTGGCCGGACGATCGCCATTGGCTCCCGCGCTTCCTGGAGGGCAAGCGCCTCGAAGGGACCTTCTACTTCCTCGACGAGGACACGCTCCTGCACCACTCGATTCACGAACAATTCCCCGAACACGCCGTATGAAGAATCTCCTTTCCGCCTTCGCCGTCCTCCTGCTCCTCGGAGCCGGCTGCGCCCCGGCCGCCCCGTCCGAACCGGCGCCGCCGACCGAACAGCCGGCCCCCGCTCCGGAACCCGAACCCGCTCCGGATCCGAACGGACCGGAAGCCAAGGCCGACCTCATCAGGCTCACGAGCGTCGCGCCGGGCGATCAGATCACGAGTCCGGTCGTCATCTCCGGCGAAGCGCGCGGCTACTGGTATTTCGAAGCCTCCTTCCCGGTGAAGCTCCTCGACGGCGACGGCAACCAGCTGGCCATCGCGCCGGCCCAGGCGGCGGGGGAGTGGATGACGGAGGATTTCGTCCCGTATTCGGTGACGCTCGCCTACCCGCCGTCGCCGACGCCGACCGGCACGCTCATCCTGATGAAGGACAATCCTTCGGGTCTTCCGGAGAACGACGACTTCATGGCCATCCCGGTCATCTTCTAGCCTATGGCCGACCGCGCCGACGAGCGCGCGCTCCTGATCTACGACGGCGACTGCGCGTTCTGCCGCTACTGGGTGGAAGCCTGGCGTCACGAGACGGGCGACCGCGTCATCCATGCGGCGGCCGAGGAGATCGCCGAGAAATTTCCCGAGATCCCGCGCGGACGGTATCGGCGCTCGATCCAGCTGATCGATGTCGACGGCCGGCGGTACGAGGGCGCCCAGGCCGCGTTCCGCGCCTTGGCGCACGCGCCGGGCAAAGGCTGGCTCCGCGCGCTGTATGACGCGCCGCTCGTCGCGCCGCTTTCCGAGGCCGTCTACCGGCTCGTCGCGCGGCATCGCGACGCCTGCTTCCGCGCCACGAAGCTCCTTTGGGGTCCGAAACCGACGGGCCCGCGCTACGGGATGACGGCCTGGATCTTCCTGCGCGCGCTCGCGCTCGTCTACCTCGTCGCCTTCCTCTCCTGGATGCCGCAGCTGCCGGGGCTCGTCGGTCCGGACGGCATCATGCCGAACGGGAGCCCCGCCGCGACCTACCAGCTCGTCGCGCTCGCCGGAGCCGGCGCCGCGCTCGCGGCTTTCGCCGGATACTTCGTCGGTCCGGCGCTGCTCGCGGCCTGGCTCGCCTATGCGGCGGTGACGAACGGCGCGGGGGAGTTCGCCGATTTCCAATGGGACCGTCTCCTGCTCGAAGCCGGCTTCCTGGCGCTCCTCATCGCGCCGTTCCGCCGCGCGCGCGTCGCCGACGGCCGCGTCGAGGCCTCCTCGACGATGGTCTGGCTCTTCCGGTTCCTGCTCTTCCGCGTGCTGTTCCTCTCCGGTCTCGCCAAGCTCCTCTTCGGCGACGCATCCTGGACATCGCTCTCTGCGCTCCGGAACCATCTCGAGACCCAGCCGCTGCCGACGCCGCTCGCCTGGCACGCCGCCCGCCTGCCGGAAGGCGTCCTCAAGGCCGCGACCTTCGGCGCGCTTCTCGTCGAGATCGTCGTGCCGTTCCTGTTCTTCATGCCGCGCCGCGCGCGGCTCGCGGGCGCCGGCATCGCGTCCCTGTATCTGCTCGTCGTCGTCGCCACCGGTAACTACGCCTTCTTCGGCTTCCTGGCGCTCGCGCTCTGCCTCCTCCTGCTCGACGACGCCGTCCTCGAACGCGTCTTCGCCCTGAAGGCCCGCGCCAAGGCTGCCGCGGCCCCGTACCGCCGGTTCGAAACGGCCTTCGCCGCCGTCATCGTCGTCCTCGCCGTCGCGCAGGCCGTCGCGATGTTCCGACCGGCTTCCCGATCCGCCGCCGCGTTGGCATCCCTCGCCTCGTCGCTGCGCGTCGTTTCCGCCTACAGCCTTTTCGCGACGACGCTTCCGACGCGCGAGGAGGTCGTCATCGAGGGATCGGACGACGGCGTCGCGTGGAAGCCGTACGGCTTCCTGCACAAGCCTGGGGACGTGAAACGGAAGCCTTCGTTCGTCGCGCCGTTCCATCCGCGCCTCGACTGGCACCTCTGGTATGCCGCCGTCACGCCGCTCGACGCGAACCCTTGGTTCCCGCGGCTGATGGTCAAGCTGCTGCAAGGGTCGGAGCCCGTCCTCGCCCTCTTCGGCGAGAACCCGTTCCCCGATGGGCCGCCGGCGCATGTCCGCGCCACGCTCTATCGCTACCGTTTCACGACGCCCGAAGAACGCGCGCGCGACGGCGCCTGGTGGCGCGCCGCGATGCGCATCGAGCTCCTGCCCCCGATGACCGTCAGCTCTTTCGTATCTCGGCCGTCGGAGTAGAATGCCCGCATA
>DYFX01000012.1 GCA_020724945.1 Candidatus Paceibacter sp. | reverse complement strand
AGCTTCGCTTTCTTGTAGTTCTCGAATCCGCCGTGCGCCTCGATATGCTCGGGCGTGAGGTTCGTGAAGACCGCGACATCGTATTCGACGCCGAGGTGCCGGAACTGCTCGAGACCCTGCGACGATGTCTCGATGACGGCGAAGCGGCAGCCGGCCTCGGCCATGCGATGCAGCATCTTCTGGAGGAAGAAGCGGCCCGGCATCGTCATCTTCATGTCGTTGAGGACATCCTCGCCCGCGACGCGGAAGTTCACGGTCGAGGTGAGGCCGACCTTCTCCCCCGCTTCCTCCAGGATGCGGGCGATGAGGTTCACGACGGTCGTCTTGCCGTTGGTGCCGGTCACGCCGATCACGACCATCCGCTTGGACGGCCAGGCGTACCAGGCGGCCGCCAGATGCGAAAGCGCCCAATGGTAGGCCTGGAGGACGGGCTTCGGGGCGAACTTTTTCAGCGAAGAAAGCATAGGTGCGGATAGCATATCCTTGACGCACGCCTCCGTCCATGGTAGATTCGCGGACCTGAAACCGCCGAAGATGCCGTCGCCGATGCTCGATCGCTATCGCCACCTGATCCCCTCCGCCCTGCTCGGCGGCGGGTTTTTCGTCGATGTCCTCACCTTCCGGACGCTCCGTGCGGAGACGACCTTCGCGCTCCTCGGCGGATACGCGTTCGCGGCCGCCGCCGGCGTGGCTCTCGGTGAGCGCGGGCCTGGCGCCCTGCGCAAGGCCGTGCCGATGGTGATGCAGTTCGCGTTCGGCGCGTTGCTCAGCTCGGCGCTCCTGTTCTATTGGTTCGGCGGGGCCGTGGCCGCGAGCTGGCCGGTGATGCTGATCGTGGTGGCGCTCATGGCCTTCAACGAAGCCTTCCGCCGCGTCTTCCTCCGACCATCGGTCCAGTTCGGCGTGTTCGCCTTCGCGCTCTTCTCGTACTGCACCCTCCTGTTCCCGTTCATGCTGGAGTCGCTCAGCGCCTGGGTGTTCCTGCTCGGCGGCGCGGTCGCGACCGCCGTCTCGCTGCTCCTGGTCGAGATCGTGACGCGTACCGACGCGGCGCGCCGCCCCCTCGCGGGCAGGTTCCGCCTCGTCGCCGCCGGCACATACGCGGCGTTCGCGATCCTGTATTTCCTGAACATCATCCCTCCCATCCCGCTGTCGATCCGCGACGCCGGTGCGTACCACGATGTGGCCGTGCGCGACGGCGCGTACATCCTGGAGGCGGAGCCCGAAGGCCCCCTATCCCGCCTCTGGCCAGGCCAGACGCTCCGGCTGGAGCGGGGCGGCGACGGACGCATCTTCGCCTTCACGGCGATCTACGCGCCTACGGAACTTTCCACGACGATCGTCCATGTCTGGGAACGGTACGACGAGGCGGAAGGCCGTTGGGAAGGCGCCGGACGATCGACCTACGAGACGCGCGGCGGACGGCAGGACGGCTACCGCGGCTATTCCTATCGGACCATCACGGAGACCGGCCGGTGGCGCGTGATCGTCGAGACCGAGCGCGGCCAGGAGCTCGGACGGATCCATTTCACGATGCTCGAATGAAGCCCCGGAGATCCGGGGCTTTTTCGTCGTCGCATCAGCGCAGCTTCTTCGCTTCGGAACGGAAACGGTCGCCGCGGTCGAACTCGTTCACGAACAATCCGAACGACGCGCAGCCCGGCGAGAGCAGCACGGCTTCGCCGCGTTTCGCGGAGGCGGCCGCGCGCGCGACGGCTTCGCGCATCGTGACGGCGTCATCCTCGGTCTCCACGCCGGCGCGCGCGAGCGCCGCGCGCATCTTCGGCGTGGCGGTGCCCTTGAAGAGCACGACCTTCTTGGCGAGCCGCTTCACGGCCTTGGCCCAGGCGCCGAACCGGAGCTCCTTGTCGGCGCCGCCGGCGATTAAGACGCCTTTCCTCTTCACGAAGAGCGTCTCCATCGCGGCGATGGAGGCTTCCGGCGTGGTCGCGGCGGTGTCGTTCCAATAGGCGACGCCCCGGAATTCGCGCACGCGCTCCAGGCGATGCGGCACGCCCTTGAAGGCGCGGAGCGCGGAGCGGATCGCGGAAGGCTTCGCTCCTCGCAAGAAGGCGGCGCCGCCGGCGAGGAGCGCGTTCCACGCGTTATGGGCGCCGGGAAGCGGATTCTCCTTCGCGTCGAAGAGCGCCGTCTCGATGCCTTGGGAACGGACGACCGCTTTCGTCCCGCGATAGAAAAGTCCGTTCTGTTCCTGCGGCAGAGGCTTCATGCTCGCCCAAAACCGTTCGCCGCGCACGCGCGCGCCCATGGAGCGCGTCCAGGGGTTGTCGTACGGCACGACGGCGACGCCCATCGGCAGCTGCCAGGCGTAGATGAGCTCCTTGGCCGCCGCGTAGTCCTTCATGCCGTCGTAGCGGTTGAGGTGGTCGGGCAGGACGGTGGTCAGGACGGCGATCGCCGGGCTCATCTCGACGGCCTTGAGGCTCTCGAGCTGCCACGAGGAGAGTTCGAGGACGATCGGCACCGGCTCCTTCGAGCGCATGAGGCCGTCGAGCGCGTCGAGCGGCGAACGGCGGATGTTGCCGGCGACGACGACGCGGCCGAACGAGCGCTCGAGCATGGCCCCGGTCAGCGCCGTGACGGAAGTCTTGCCCTTGGTGCCCGAGACGCCGACGATCGGATGCGGGCAGAGCCGGAAGAAGATCGAGATGTCGGATTCGATCGGGACTCCCGCTTTGCGCGCGATCTTCAGGAACGCGGAATCGCGCGGGACGCCGGGGTTCTGGATGATCATGTCGGCGCGGCGGAAATCCGCCTTGCGGTGGCGGCCCAGGACATAACGGACGGGATGCGCCCCCTTCACGGCGGCGAGCGCGCGGATGGACGGCGCGAGCTCCTCGCGGCTCTTGAGGTCCGTGATCGTGAGACGCGCGCCCTGGCGCAGGAGCCACTTGGAGACGCCTAAACCGCCCTGGTTCAGGCCCAGGCCCATCACCGTGATCTTGCGACCTCGGAACGCGGATTGCGGCGTCGTCTTCATCGCTTCATGAATTCTTTTTTCGCGAAACGGACGCGGAGCATGGCGTCGGCGACCTCGAGGATCATCCTCGCGTACCCGAGGAGCCCGCGGAGGACGCCGACCTTCGCCATCTTGCGGATCTGCCCGACGCCGAGCGTCGGCACGGATCCGTACGGCAGGCCGTTGGTGCGGCAGTACCAGTTGAGCGCGATCTCGAGGCGGAAGCCCTGCAGGAAGCGGCGCGGCACGCCTTCGAGGACCTCGCGTTTCAGCGCTCGCTCCCCCGAGAGGAGCGGCAGATGCGCGATGATCCGCGTGAGCAGCGGTCCGCGGTCGCGGAGCCCGGTGCACATCCGGAGCCGGCCTTCGACGACCGGCGCCAGGATGCGCTCGACATGCGCGGCCTCGAGGCCGACGAAGTCGGCGTCGCAGAGGAAGAGGGTCTCCGCGCCGGTCGCGGCGGCGCCCATCTTCACCGCGCCGCCCTTGCCGACATTCTCGCGCAAGCGGATGACGCGCGCGCCCGCGGCGGCGGCCTCCTCGGCGGTGCGGTCGGAGGAGCCGTCGCTCACGACGATGACCTCGTCGACGCCGCGGGCGGCCTTGAGGACCCGCACGACGCGCGCGACGGTCTTCTCCTCATCGAACGCCGGCACGATGGCGGCGACGCTCATCGCTTCAGGGACAGGTCGTAGAGGATGTCCTCGGCGCGGCGATAGTGCGAGCGGGCCTGGTCGTATTTCGTGCGGAGATAGCCGGAGTAGTCCATCGCGTCGAGACCCTCCATCAGGCGATCGAGGCGCTCCTTGAGCGCGCGAGCGTCCTTGTCGCGCCCGTCGGTGGCGGCGCGGACCATGAGGCGCACCACCTCGCCGGCGGCGTCGCACAGCCCGCCGATCTGCGTCTCCTCATCGAGGCCCTCGATGGCGGAGACGGAGCCCTTCCAGACGAGCTGGGCGACGAAACGGGCCTCGGCATATTCCTCGAGCGCGGCGCGGAACGAGCCCTCGTGCGCGAGGCGCGCGTTCTCCTTGACGCGCGTCCGGATGGCGTCGATGGCGTCCTCGGCCTCGGCGAGCAGGGCCTTGGCGGCCGCGTCATCCTCGCGCTGGACGGCGAAGACGGCCCGCTTCGACGCGTTCTGCGCCTTGGCGGAGAGGGCGATGATCTCGCGGCGCGCGGCGGTGAACGCCTCGTGCGCCTCCTTGAGTTCCTTGAGCAGGTCGTGCGCGGCCATAATGAGGCCACTTTAGAGGAAAACCGGCCTTCGGGCAAGGGATGAAAAAACGACGCCGCAGGGCGTCGTTCAGGGGCGCGAGGCGCATCAGAAGGCGTTCTCGAACCGTCCGTTGCCCGCTTCCCCTTCGGCGGGAGGCAGGTACTCGTTGATCGCGAGCTGGAGATCGCCGGTATCGTATTCGTCCAGCTGGACCACCGTCCGCTTCACGAACGGCGTGTCGCGGTACTCGGTATACGAGTAGCGCCACAGCAGCAGGAAGAACGAGAGCACCGGGATGAGATAGGACCAGAACCCGGGTTCCCATCCCACCAGGACCGTCGCGACGGCCGGCAGGCCCGCCACGAAGGCGTGGACGAGGAGCACCGCGAAGGCGGCCAGCGGCGAGCGCGTCCAGTACAGGAGGATCCGGCGGAAGAACGCCTCGACGCGCGGGAACGCGCTCGTCGTCTTCACCTCCGGCAGGATCATGTCGCGCTGCTCGACCCAGGTGCCAGGATTCATGTTGAGCATCACGCGGTCGCCGACATTGATGCTCTTCACGCCGAGCTGGTGCGTGTGGCCCGAGACCACATACCGCACGTCGGGATGTTCCTTGGCGTAGCGTTCGAGCTGGGCGTCGATGACATCCGGCCCGGTCGTGCTGCGCAGGATCCTCCAGATCGTCCTGATGTTCGCCTTGCGGCGGACGCTCAGCTGATCGATGAAGAACATGTGGAACAGGCAGTCGGCGAGCAGGTACGCGAGGATGATCGGCGCCCAATAGGGCGAACGCGCGACCGTCAGGATCCAGATGGCGCCGTGGTCCTGAAGCCGCCCCATATCCGGCATGAAGCGCCGCTTGAGCGTCATGCCCAGTCCGGCGTTCATGTAATAGGTGTAGGGGTAGTTCATGAACCGCGGCTTCGGTTCCGGCGGCGCGCCGTCGCGGAGATTCCGCCGCGCGCGCCAGGCCGTCGCCCAGTCCGAGTAGTAGAGCTTGCCCCAGGCCCAGCCGATGATGACGAGCATCGCGACGAACTCGACCAAGGCGAGCAGCAGGACATTCGGCGACAGGAACAGCGCCGGACTCGAGACGAGGGGCAAGAGCGCGCCGTGCGTGATCGCGACGACCAGGAAGGCGATGAGCAGGATGCTGCCGCCCTTGTGGTCGGTGATGAACATCTCCTCGTCGGACGGGACCGCGTTGAGCGGATCGTGCTCGTCGCCGTGATGGATGTCCACCGGACCGATGCGTTCCTTGCGGACGAAGCGCACGCGACGCTCCTGCCCTTCGGGGACGAGGAGCTTCCGGATATGCGCCTGCACTTCGGGCCATGCCAGGTCCTGGTCATGGTTGCCGATCGTGAAGACGGCTTCCGCGTTCGGACGCGCCGCGAGGAACTCGCGCAGGGCGCCGAAGAACTCCGGATGGCCGGCGGCGATCGCGGCGATCTCCTCCAGCGCGGCGTCGAGCGTCGGCACCGCCCAGTACTTGCCCTTGAACGGCGTCGCCATGAAATCGAAGACATCGCCGTTGCCGTGCAGCTCGACGACGACATCGCTCGCGTGGCGCTCGTCGATGTGGCGGAGCATCCGCGCGAACTCCGCGTCGCTGCGGAAATCCTCCATCGGGTGCCAGGCGCCGTCAGGGCGGCGTCCCTGCCCGAGATGGAAGTCGCTGAAGATGTAGCGGACGCGCCGGACCTTCGGATCCGGGGCGCTTGCGGACGGCTCGTTCTGCATGGGTTCGCTCCGGTTGAAGGTTCCGGTCGGAAGAAAGACCGTGGGCACACTTCACCCGAAAAACGGCCGTTTGTCAATCGTCCGCGCGGCGCGATATCATGACCGCATGAAGCGCCGCGGACGAAAGGATCATGTAGGGACGGCGGGCCTGATCTTCGGCCTGCTTTTCTTTCCGACCCTCCAGCTCGCGAGCCGCCCGTTCCTGCAGGAAGGCATCATCACCTTCTGGATCGAGCGTGCGGTCCGCGACGAGCGCGTCGTCCTCGAGGAGGCCGAGCCCGCGCCGATGCCCGCGCCCGAGCCCGACCGTACGCGCCCTCTGGCCGTGATGATCGACAACCATCCGAACGCGCGTCCGCCGTCGGGCATCGACGCAGCCGACGCCGTCTGGGAGGTGCCGGTCGAAGGCGGGCTCACGCGGCTCCTGGCGATCTTCCGTTCAGGCGAAGCGGAAGAAGTCGGTCCCGTGCGCAGCGCGCGGCCGTACTTCCTGCGCCTCGCGAGCGGATACGACGCGGTCTATGCGCATGTCGGCGGCAGCGAGGAGGCGCTCCGGGAGCTCGCCGGCGGCGCGCTCGGCCTCGACGACGCCAACGAGTTCCGCTACGGATCCTCCTTCCGTCGCGACGGCCGCCGCTCGGCGCCGCACAACACCTATACCTCGACCGCATCGCTCCGCGCGCTCGCGGCGAAGAACGGCTGGGCGACATCGACCGATGCCGTCGATACGACGCCGCGCGGCGAACTCCTCGCGGACGGCTCCCCTGCCCCCGAGGCGCTCGTCACCTATGTGCGCAACGGCGAGCGCGCCGAGTTCCGATGGGACGCCGCGCTCGGGGCCTACGCGCTCTGGCGCGGCGGCAAGCAGGCCTTCACGCGCGACGGCGCGGCGATCGCGCCGCCGACGGTCGTGGTCCTCGAGACGGACATCGTGCCGGCGCCCGATCCCCACGGCCTGGGCCTGATCGGACTCGGCGTCATCGGTTCCGGCAAGGCGACCGTCCTCCGCGACGGCGTCGCCGTCACGGGCACATGGAAAAAGACCTCCGCGGCCGAGCCGACGCAGGTCTTCGGCGAGGACGGAGGCGAGCTCCCCTTCGCTCCCGGGCAGGTCTGGTACGCGATCGTCGCGGCGAACCGCGGCGGAGGCGTGGACATCGCGCCCTGACGCGTCAGAAGTAGAGCGTCTCGAGATATTCGCGGAGCATCCGCGTCGCGGAAAAACGGTCGCGCACGAGCGCGCGGGCGTTCTTCATGTTTTCGATCCACCCCTCCGGGATCCCGGCGGCGTTCCGCGCGTAGTACAGCGGAGCGACCTGCTTCTCGAGCAGGTCGAGCGCGTCGTCCGTGACGCGGTTGCTGTCGATGAACCAGCCGATGCCGAGCAGGTCGACCTCGTCGATCCAGCCGTCGCGCGTCGTGAAGGGCAGGACGCCGTTCAAGGCCGCCTTCATGCCGCTCGTGCCGCAGGCTTCGAAGCCGACGACCGGCGTGTTGAGCCAGACATCGCAGCCGGCGACCAGCTCCATCGCCTCGTCCATGCCGTATTCGGGAAGATAGGCGGCCACATCCTTCAGCTCGCCGTCGACGAGCTCGCGCAGCCTCCGCAGCATCTTCGCGCCCTCCTCGTCGCTCGGATGCGGGTAGCCCGAAAAGACGATCCGCACGGGCCGTTCGGCGTTCCGCGCGATGGCGGCGAAACGCCTGGCGTCCTCGAGGATGGCGAGCGGGCGCTTGTAGCTCACGAGCCGGCGCGCCCACCCCAAGAGCAGGTGGCCTTCGTCCCATGTCCGGCCGGCGCGCGCGCGGACGGCGTCGAGGAGCTCGCGCTTCCGCGCGCGATGCGCCTCCCAGACGGCGGGGGCGTCGCCGTCCTCGCGCAGGCGGTCCCAGGTCGGCAGGTGGACGCCGTTGGTGACGGGCGCCATCGGATGGTCGGTCCAGAGCTCCTTGGCCTTGCGGGCATGCAGGCGGCTGACCGAGTTGATGATGCCCGTCATGCGGAAGGCCAGCATCGTCATCGAGAAGACGCTCGACTCCTGCACCAGCCCGAGACGCACCAGGTCGGAGACCGGCACCTGCAGCTCCTCGGCGTACTTCGCGAGCATCACCGAGACGAGGTCGTTGCTGAAGAGCTCCTGTCCGGCCGGGACGAGCGTGTGGTTCGTGAGCACGGCCCGTCTCCGCGCGAACTGCTTGGCCTCGTCGAACCCGAGGCGGCGCTCCTGCATCTCGTGCCGGACGAGCTCCAGCGCCAGCATCGCCGAATGTCCCTCGTTGAGGTGATAGAGCGACGGATGGATGTCGAGCGCCTCGAGGACGCGGAGGCCGCCGATGCCGAGGATGATCTCCTGCTTCAGGCGCGTCTCCTTGTCGCCGACATACAGCCGGTGCGTGATGCCGCGGTCGCCCGGCGCGTTCGCCTCGAGGTCGGTGTCGAGCAAGTAGACCGGCACGGGCGCCTTCGCCCACTTCCAGACCTGGATATGCACATCGCGGTCCTGGATCGGCACGCGCACGACGAGACGCTCGCCGGCGGCGTCCTTCACGGCTTCGAGGGCGTAATCTTCCGGATGGACCTGGAGGCAGATGTCCGGGGATTTCCCGTCCTGTCCGGGCGGCGTCTCGCACAAGTAGCCTTCGCGATAGAAGATCCCGACGGCGACCATCGGGACGCCGCGGTCTCCCGCTTCGCGGACGACATCGCCCGCGAGCACGCCCAAGCCGCCGGCGTAGGTGCGCATGTCGGGCTCGAGCGCGTATTCAGCGCAAAAGTAGGCTACGGGCCGCTCCGCGAGGCGCTGATGCTGGAGGCCTTTCGCGAATGTCTCGAACCATCGGAGATCTTCCTGATGCGTCGCCATGCCGTGTGGGGTTTCGTGTGCTTATTCCGATTCCGTCCGTGACGCGCGCGCCCGTTCGCGGACCGCTTGCTTGTACCAGGATTCGTATTGCTTGGCCGGAGGATCCCACGAGAAGTCGCAGTCGAGGCAATTGCTCACCAGCTTGTCCCAGAGCGCCGGCTGCCGGTAGACGGTCATCGCCGTCATGACGGCGCCGTAGAGGGACCAGGGGTCCTTCCGCTCGAACGAGAAGCCGTTCCCCTCCTTCTCCGCGGGGTCGAATTCCTGGATGCTGTCGTTGAGGCCGCCCGTGCGGCGGACGAGCGGGACCGCGCCGTAGCGCAGCGCCTCGAGCGCGACGAGGCCGCCGGGCTCGAAGAGGCTCGGCATCAGCACCAGGTCGGCGGACGAGAAGAGGCGCCGCGGGAGCCGGAAGTCGGGAAGCAGGTGCAGCCCGACCTGCTCGGGGTACGCCTGCTTGAGCTCCTCAAGGCTGGCGCGATAGCGGTCGTCGCCGCCGCCGACGGCGATGAACTGCGCGTTCGGGTGTTCGGCCAAGAGGTGCGGCAGCGCGTCGACGATCATGTCGAGGCCCTTCTGCGAGCTCAAGCGGCCGACGAAGGCCAAAAGGAAAGCCTTCGGGTCGGTCGGGAGCGCGAACTCCTTCTGGATGAGCTTCTTGTTGGCCGCGCGCGCGGAGGCGTAGCGCCATCGCGAATAGCGGTGCCGGACGATCGGATCGCTCGACGGGTCGAACTCGTCGGTGTCGATGCCGTTCAAGATGCCGCTCAACTTCCCGCGGATCTCGTGCAGGGTATGGTCGAGGCCCTCGGCGTATTCCGGCGTCAGCACCTCGAGCGCGTGCGTGGGACTTACGGTCGTCACGGCGTCCGCATAGAGCAACCCCCGCTTGAGGGCGTTCTGCTTCTGCAGGCGCTTGGCGCCCAGCGGCGCGAGCGGCTCGCGGCCGTCGTCGACCTCCTCCTCCGGCACATAGCGGAGGTCGCCGTTGGCCTGGTACTTGAAGTTGTGCACCGTCAGCACGATGGGCAGGCCCGAGAGCATGTCCTTATACCTGGGGTCGCGGCGCGCGAGGTCGATGAAATACGACGCGTGCCAATCGTGGCAGTGGATGACATCAGGCCACCAGGCGCCGTCGTCGCCGTTCTCCTCGGCCTCATGCATCGCGCGAAGCCATTCGAGGCAGGCGCGCGCGAGCAAGGCGAACCGCACATGATCGTCGGCATAGCCGAAGACATTGGCGCGCAGCTCGTAGTATTCCTTGTTCTCGAGGAAATACGCCCATGCGTTGCGGTCGCTCGGCTTCCACGAGGTGACGGCGCACGCGATGTCCTCCGCAAGACCGTCCTCTCCGGGCGCCTGGCCTGCGGACGCGACGGGAACCGAAAGTTCCCACGCCTCGTCCTGGCGCTTCCAACGGCGCTTCTGGAGCGTCGAGGCGTCCATCGATCCGTAGTGCGGCGTGAACAGCCGGACATCATGGCCGCGTTTCGCGAGCGCGCGCGGCAGGTAATACATGACCTGCGAGAGGCCGCCGACCTTCACGAACGGGGCCGCCTCGGCGGCGAGAAACAGGATCTTCATGCGACAATAGTACAGAATCGGGGGCGATCTGGGAACCGGCGCCCAGGACGCTCATCCGGACGATCGCTTCCCGCGGATGCGGCGCTTGTACCGCTCATACGCCGCGGGATCGATGGCGTCCCACGGCATGGTCGCGCGGACGGCCAGGTCGCCGTGCGGCTTGTCGCCATAGACCTTCCGCTTGCGCGAGGCGGTCTGCCGGATGCCGGCTTCGCTGCCGTAGAAGATGATGACGGGCTGATGCTGGGCGAACTGGAGATCCAGCGCCTCCTCGATCCGCTCGGGGTCTTCCTTCAGCAGGAACGGGAAGCGATCGTGATCGGCGTTGTCCAAGAGGACGATGAGGGAGAACTCCTTGGGGTAGACGAGGTAGTGGAGCTTCAGCACCAAGGCGAGCAGCCAGCGCGGCTTGTACCATTTCCGGTCGACCAGGAAGGCCTTGGCCATGTCGCGGAAGAAGAAATCGAACACGCCGTCGAGATCGCGCAGGTACTGCAGCTGCATGAAGAAGGTCGTGTTGACGCCCAGCTTGCCGAGCAGATAGATGAGATGCTTGTGGCGCAGGTGCAGCGTCTTGATCTCGTCGATCCGGATCTTGCCCTTCACCGCCTCGCCGAAGAGCACCGCCTCCGGATTCCTGGCGCGCACGGCAGCGCGCAGCTCATGGAAGAAGTCGTGCGGGATGCCGATGATGTGATCGAGCCGGAAGCCGTCGAAGCCGACCTCGAGCCAGTGCAGCGCGGCCTGCGTGACATGCGCCCGGACATCCGGATGCTTCAGGTTCAGTTTCGGCAGGTCGGGGAAATTCAGGAACGACAGGTAGCGGTCGGGCCAGGCCGTGAACTGGAACCAGTCACGGTAGCGGCTCGACCGATCGGAGCGCGCCTCAAGGAAGAACGGATGACGCTCGGAAACATGGTTCAGCACGAAATCCATGATGACCCGGATGCCCCTGGCGTGCGCCTCGGCGATCAGCTCGCGCACCGTCTCGACGGTCCCGAACCGCGGATCCACGCCGAAGAGATCGAGCACATGGTACCCGTGGTACATCGTCGTCGGATGGAACGGCGAAAGCAGGATGGCGTTCACGCCGAGCGACGCGAGATAGTCGAGGCGATCGATGACGCCCCGCAGGTCGCCGCCGCAGAAGACGGGTTTCGTATGATCCGGATCGAGCCAGGGTTCGCCTCCGCCCCTGGCGAAACGGTCGATGAGGACATGGTAGATGACCGCGTCCTTCAGCCATGGTCGCTTGCTCGTCATAGCGGATCCTGAAGAATGAGCGCGCGTCCGCGCGCGACCTTGCCTTTGTAGGACGCGCCGGCCGCAGGGGTCAAGCGGCGTCGAGGCGCAGCGCGGCGCGCGCCAGGCGCTCTTCCGGTTCCGGCACCGCGCCGAAACGGTAGCTGAAGTTGCGCGTGTGGCCGCTTTCGAACCGCGCGCCGCCGCCGAGCACGCGCACGCCGGCTTCGGGGAACGCGTTGCCGCTCCGTTTCAGGAAGGCCTTCGCGCCGGCGTCGTCGCACCAGCGCTTCCTGCGCGCCAGCTCCGCCATCGCCTCCATATGGAAGACCCATCCGGCGTCGTACGGCATGGCGACCAGTTCCGCTTCGCCGTCGCGCTCGTAGACGACCCATTTGAACAGGCGCTCGCGGTCCGAAGCGCGGTAGGGACGGACGCCGGAAGCCTCGAGCCACCACGCGCGCATATCATTCCGCGCAGCGGTCGCGCACCGAACCGGCGACGAAGGTCCAGGTCCGGATCTCGGGCGTCGCCGTGATGTCGCACGGCGATTCGAAGGAGGCCGCAGGGGCCGTTTCGGACACGAACCGACCGTAGGAGGCGTAGACGCGCAGGCGGCAGGTCGCACCGTCGTCCTCCCCGTCGCCCGTGGCGGCGACGAACGCCGCGCAGTCGCCGTAGTGCGCGGCATGGTCGGCGACCGCCTCCTCGATGACGCCGCTCCCGTCGGGGAAGAAGCGCTTCGCGAGCGCGAGGCGGGCATCCCAGGTCCAGACGCCGAGGGCGGCGAGCAGGCCCAGCGCGAAGAGTTCGCGGCGCGACGGCCCATGATGCGTGCGGACCACGCCGATCACGGCCGCGGCCGCGGCCGCCAGCACGGCGGCGGCGCCGATGACGGCGGCGGGCTGCTCCCAGGCGAAAGCGAATGGCATACGGGAAAAGTATACCACGAGCCTTGCCGAGCCCGTCGCGAGGTTCAAGAACGAGCTCCTTGGCCGGATTGACGCGATGTCCGTTTTACGCTATCCTGCACCTGCTTGGTTGAAAGGAACCTGTTTTGCGCGACCGCGCAAAACTCCCTAAACTGCCATCAAGTCCACGCCTGCGTGGACGCGAAGGAGGAGCGAAGGACGGGCGTGAGGGAAGGCGGGCTCGGCCTGCCTGACCGGCAGCCTGTCCGTGAGCGACGCGGGTCGGTAGCTCAGTCGGTAGAGCAACAGCCTTTTAAGCTGATGGTCCCGGGTTCGATCCCCGGCCGACCCACCAAAAAAGAGCCCACGCGCGTGGGCTCTTTTTTTTCGGCGTCAGGCCTGCGGGATGTCGGCCTTGAACTCGTCGTACCGCGCCTTGAGCTGTTCCTTCACGGCGGAAAGCTCCTCGTCGTCGTGGACCTCCCCGAACTCCTCGCGGTCCTGGAGCGTCATGTCGATGACATCGGACCATTCCTCGTGCGTATAGGCGCCCTCGGCGAGCGCGCGCTCCTTCACGGCCTGGTACAGCTCCTCGAGATCGAATGTGAGGTTTTCCATAGGATTGACAGCGTGATGTTCCCGTGATACCACGGAACCGCACGAGCCGCAAACGGGAGGTCCTCATGGCGCCGTCGGCGAAGAAGCCGTGGACGCCTCCCGATGCGGGCGTCCTCATCCTCATCTGCGCCCTCATCGTCCTGCTGAACGCCTTCGACGCGATCGCCACGCTCGAGATCGCGCGGCGCGGCGGCGAGGAAGCCAACCCCATCGCGAAGCCGATGTTCGAGCGGGGCGCGCTCCCCTTCTTCCTCTGGAAGATGGGGCTCGCGACGGCGTGCGCCGTCATCCTGGCGCTCCTCGCGCGCGTCCATCGCGCGGCCTGGTACCTCACTTGGGCCGCGCTCGCCGTCTACGCCGGCATCGCCGGCCTCCACGCCTATCTGCTCTGGTTCGCAGGGCGCCCGCCATGACGGGCGTTTTTCATTTTCGGACGACGACCATCATCTTCGCGCCGCTCTCGACATCGCCGCCGTTCCAATCGTGGATGGCGTTCCAAAGGGTCGCCTCGTCGTACAGGAAATCGGCGCCGCGGCGCGTGCCGGGGTCATGCGTGATGATCTTGCCGTCCTTGGTGTAGCCCTTGGCGACGAGCATGTGGTAGCGCGGACCGTCGCCGGAGAAGTACGGGTTCTTGAGCAGCTTGCCGGCGGCCGGAAGGATGACGGCATTCCCCTTGTCGATCTCGCGTTTCACCTCCTCCATCGAGGCGATGGCGACGGCGTGCGACGCGGCGTATCCGTAGTATTCCCGCGCGATCGCGGCCGTCTCCTCCGCGTCGGTGTCCTCGTAATAGCCGAACCGCTCCGTCTGCCAGGCGACGAGCGCCTTGATCTGGCGGTCGGCCTCGTCCGGCGTGAAGGCTCCGGCGTTCGCAAGGTAGGCATGGACCATCATGAGCGAGGCCTCTTCGCAGGCTTCCTGGTACGGCATGCTCCAGTCCGCGTGCGGCGCTTGCGGCGTGAACGGCACGGCGAGATTCGCTTGTCCGGCGGACGGCGCCGGTCGAGGCGCGGGCGTCGGCGCCGGATCCGGTGCCGGTTCGGGTTCAGGCGCATCCGATGCCGCAGGCTCCTCGATCGGAGCCGGTTCCTCCGCGGGCTCCTCCTGCGGGAGTTCCGGCTGCGGCTGATACGGCACGGCGGGCGGGAGTTCCGGCTTCGCGCGCTCGGCCAGCATCTCCCGGATCGCGCCGCGATACGCGAACGCCGCCCCGCCGATCAGGGCGAAGCCGAGGACGACGATGATGGCGATGCGGCGGGACATGACGCGGCAGGATACCGTGAATCGGGCTTCCTGTCCAGTGTAGCATACGAAAAGACGCGCCGGAGCGCGCCTTCTCATTTCAGTTCGACGATCCGTTCCCACGGGAACCGATCCCGGCCGAAGTGGCCGTAGGCCGCGGTCTCGCGGAAGATCGGCGCGCGCAGGCCCAGGCGTTCGACGATGGCCTGCGGACGGAAATCGAAGTGCTTGGCGGCCAGGGGCGAGAGGTCGCGGCCGTCTTCGGAGCGTGCGGTCAGCATGACCGGCTCGGCCCGGCCGATGGCATACGCCACCGAGACCATGCACTTCTTGGCGTAGCCTGCGGCCACGAGGTTCTTGGCGGCGAAGCGCGCCATGTAGGCGGCGGAACGGTCGACCTTCGTGGCGTACTTGCCCGAGAAGGCGCCGCCGCCGTGCGGGATGATGCCGCCGTAGGTGTCGACCATCAGCTTGCGGCCGGTGAGACCGGTGTCGGCCGTGAAGCCGCCGACGACGAAGCGGCCCGTCGGGTTCACGAGGATCTCGACGCCGTCGACGCCGCCGATGACCGGGGCGATGAGGCCGTCGATCAGCTTGGCGCGGATCTCTTCCTGGGAGATGTCGGGCGCGTGCTGGGTGGAGACGACGACCGTCAGGACGCGTCCGCGATCCATCGTGACCTGCGTCTTGCCGTCGGGCCGGAGCCAGGCGAAGGCCGGATCGTGGCGGCGGAGTTCGGAGAGCCGCGAGGAAAGCGCGTGCGCGTGCGCGATGGGCGCCGGCATGAAGCTCTCGGTCTCGGCGGAGGCGTAGCCGTACATGATGCCCTGGTCGCCCGCGCCGCCCGTGTCGACGCCCTGCGCGATGTCGCCCGACTGCAGTTCGATGTTCACGAACACCTCGAGCTCGTCGTCGTAGCCGATCTGCTTGTAGACATGCTTGGCCATGGCCTCGATGTCGATCTCCCCTTTCGAGGTGACCTCGCCGCCGACCATCAGCATGCCGTGCGAACCGAAGACCTCCAGCGCCACGCGGCTCTGCGGGTCGCGCTTCAGGTATTCGTCCAGGAGCGCGTCGGCGATCTGGTCGCAGACCTTGTCGGGATGTCCTTCCGTGACGGATTCGGCGGTCTTCATGGCTGTGGATTGCGAAGGGACTTTATCGCCGCAGGGTGGCGATGTCAAACGGGGAAATGCTATGATTGCCGCATATGCGGCGCATGACGATCTCCCTCATCGGCACGGCGGCCATCCTCGCGATCGGGGCGCTCGTCATCTGGTTCATGGTCGCGACGCGGCCGGCGCCCGTGCCAGCGCCGCCTCCCCCGGTCGAGGAGCCGGAGGCGCCGGAACCGGAGGAACAGCACGGGGCGCTCAACCTGTACCTGGCCGCGCCGGAGAGGCTGCCGGCCGGCGCGGCGCGCGTCGAGCTCACGCTGATCGAGGCCTCGCTCGCGCGCACGGACGGGACCGAACGGATCTTCTTCCAGGGTTCCCGCCGCCTGGTGCTGCAACAGGGAACCGTCGAGAAGCTCTTGAGCGAGCGCATCCCGAACGGCCGCTGGTCCCGTCTCAAGCTGACCTTCTCCCCCGTCGCCGACCTCTCCTACGCCGGCGGCCGCCCTTCCGCGGCCGCGCTCCTCGAACGCCGCGAAGCGTCATTCTCCTTCGACGCAGAAGTGCCCGTCAGCAGGACGCTGGCGCTCTTCGCGCGCACGCCGCTCGAAACGGAATCCGGAACGGCCGGCGCGACGCCTTCGCTGAACCTCCTGCCCGATCCCGTCCCGGCGGAACGCCATGTCTTCGGCGCGTTCCTCCTGAACCCGCGCGACCGCGGCGACATCTGGACGATCGCCGCGCCGACGCTCGCCGCCGTCGTGAAGGAGGATCTCGGATTCGACATCACGCGCCAGGAGACGGGATCCACCGGCTTCGTCCCGGCCGAGGCCGAACCGTCCGCGCCGTAAGCCCCGGAAAAGAAAAGACCCCGTCGCGGATGCGGCGGGGTTTCGATGTCATCGGTTGAGACCGATGCTCTTGCGGAAGTCCGCGAGAGGCTTGCTGCGGTCCACGCGCCGGCTGCCCGGCTGGACCTTGTCGTTGCTGTAGAAGGTCGTCACCGTGCAGATGATGCGGCCGTTCACCGAGACGATCTTGGCGGCGGCGAAGCCCTGGTCGACGGTCTTGAGCTTGCTGTGCTCGAACGGCGATCCGTGCTTCATGGTGCCGACCTGGATGCAGGCGCGCTGCCCCAGCTTGGCCTCCCATTCCTCCACGAGCACGCCCGTGTGGAAGTTGCCGATGATGACCACCGGGCAGTCCCGGTAGAGGTTCAGCGCCTTCTGGGCGGAGCTCGAGATGGTCTCCGAACCGCCCATGTGGGGGTGCGTCATGCCCATCGGCATGCCGGACGGCAGCAGGAAGCGGCCGTCCCCGACCGTCTCGATGTGGTCCTTGACCAGATCGAGCGAGCCCGGGATGCCCAGCTTCTTGGACGCGAGGTGCGCGTCGAGCCACCGCGTCAGGTTCGTCCAGATGCGCGACACCATGGTCGCGAGAGGACGGACGCCGCTCCGGCTGATCCAGCCGCAGTGGTTGCCCGGCACATACCGGAACTTCGGCAGGGTCGAGCGGACGAGCGCGGCGACATCTTCGTGGCCGTTCGGCGAGGACGCCTTGAGCGCCGCGTCGAAGCGGGCCTTGAAGACCTCGAACAGCACCGTGGAGATCATGTCGGCCGCGAGCTCTTCCTGCTCGGTGTTGTCGGCGCCCGCGACGATCTCGCCCTTCATGAGCAGATCGTGCGAGGTGCCTTCCACATGGTCGCCGGCGCTCACCAGCATCGTCGCGCCCTGCTCGAGCATGACCTTCGGCACCGCCTCGAGGAAGTGCGCGTAGTCGGTGTCGAGCGAGCCGGCGTGCATGCAGCAGATGGCGACGAAGGTGTCGACCTTCCGCTCGCCTTCCGGCAGGCGGTAGCGCAGGAAGCGCTGGACCCACGAGAGCTCGAAGTCCCAGCGGTCGGCGAGCGCGTCGTAGACGAGGCCGGGCCAGGTCTTGTAGCGCTTGTGATCGCGGGTCGCGAGCAGGTCCTTGAGCGTCTTGTGGACCGTGTCCTTCGACAGGCCCGTGCGCTCCGCGATGCGGCCGGTCGAGCAGCGACCGTGCTTCTTCAGCACGTCGATGCACTTGAGCCGCGCCGGGGAGAGCCCGCTGGGCGTGCCGATGAAGCTGCGCTCGCGGCTGATCAGGTCCTTGAAGGAGTGGCTGCGCAGCGTCGCGTTGCGGCGCTCGCACTCCACCTCCAGGACATGGACGCCGACCTGGCTCTCGGCCACGCCCGTCTCCTCGAGACGATGCAGGGCCGGGACGGCCACGAAGCCGATGGGCCAGTTGCCCTCGGGCTTCAGGATCGAGACGCCGACGCCGCCGACGACCTGCAGGTCGACCTGCTCGCTCGACGAGGTCTGGCGGCGCTTGTCCTTGATGCGCCGCTGGACCGGAGTCGAGTGGTAGTCGCCGCGGAGCCAGGTCTGCTTGTCGAGGGTCAGGACCTCGAGGTTGCGCATCCGGGGCGTGTCCTCCCAGAGCGGGAGGCGGTCGCCGCCGGACTTGAGCAGGCGCAGCTCGTCGCGGTCCTCCAGATCGGCGAGACGGCGGGCGGTGTCCTCGCCGACGGCCTTGTCGTAGGCCGGGCTGGGGATCACATACAGCTTGACCTGCTTGCCGCGCGCGTCGGTGAAACGCGGGAGGCAATCGGCCAGCGCCTTCGCCATCCGCTCGGGCGTGAGGGCGTCGATGGCATCCTCGACCTTGGACCGCTCGCGGGCGAGCTTGGAGATCGCGGTCTCGATGGCCTTCGCCTTCTTGGCGTCGTCCTCGTACTGCAGCTCCTTGTCCTTGGCCTTGATCTGCCGCTGGATCTCCTTCAGGCGCTTCTTGAGCGCCGAGGTCTTCTCGGCCACGACCCGTCCGGAGACGAGGCCGCCGGCCAGGACGACGAAGGCGACATCTTCGGCCTTGAAGGTTTCGGCGGCGAGCTCGAGAAGCCCCTGCCGAAACCCGTCGGATCCGAAGTCGATGCGCGACATGAGACCGATACGCACGGTCTTGTCGTTGAGACGCGGGTTATCGTTCGGCATGACATACTCCTCGGTTGTGCAAAGAACAGACTAACGAAAAGAACCCTTCACCATGAAGAGTCCTCTTCGCCCATAAGAAAACGACCTCCTCCGACCACACCCTTTGCCATCGTCGCAACCATAGGCGTTTCCTTATGTTGCCCCCAGTATAGGCGTTCGGTCCCCCGGCACAACCCTGACTTATCCACAGATTTTAAGGTCAAAAAAATGGGCTAGAGGCCCATGAGTTTGAGGATTTTCTTCTGTTCGGACTTCGGCCATTTCCGGAACGGTTTCACCGCGAGGTTCTTGTTCTTGAAGCGCGCATCGGCCGTGACTTCAGGCCCGATCCATCTCGGGAACGCGTCGGTATCGAGCGCGTATCCCTTCGAAGGCATCTCGATTTCGGCCACGATCAGCGGCGCGTTGTCCCCGATGAAGACATCGACTTCCCACATGAGGCCGTCGAAACCCGCGGGGACCTCGTACCGCGCCTTCTCGATGATCGAGGCGACGCGCGGCGCATACTCGCGAAGCAGGATGCGCCCCTCCGCGCGCGAAAGCGGCTTGGGATCGAGTTCGAGGTCGTCATCGCCCTTGATCTCCAGCACGAAAGCGCCGTCGGATTCGCGGACGCGGAGCTGGGCCGGAGCGAGCGCCAGGTAGCCTTGGCGGATGTCGCGCCGCATCGCCGTGCGTTTCTCGAAGGAACCGGCGAAGCTTCCCGAACGGACCAGGAACTTCCGTTCGTATTCCTTGCCGGGCGTGAGCTTGGACATGGCGCGACCATACCATATTGACGGCCGCCGTAAAGGGAGTATGTTGACCCCTCGCCCTTTCCCAACAGGCGCCCGACGGCGCGAGGAGCTTTCATGCCGCAGAACCATAAGACCATCCGCCCCTGCCCCGAAGACATCGAGCGTTTCAAGCGCATCGTGCGGGACCGCGGCGAAGCGTGGTCGGTGAAGATCGCCCAGATCGACCCCGACGGCATCGGCAACGGTTTCCAGATCGCCGCGGCCCTCGAGTCCGAAGGCGCCAAGCCGAGGATCTATTATGACGGGGGTTTCAGTCACCCGCAGAACAAGAACCTCTACAACCGCTTCGAGCTGAT
>DYFX01000011.1 GCA_020724945.1 Candidatus Paceibacter sp. | reverse complement strand
CGTCCTCGTCATAGGTGTACCTCGGTTTCGCGTACCCGTTGGCATCGAGACTGCCCGCGAAGCTCGGGCTCGGAGCCTCGTCATACCCTTCGCAACCGTTATTCACGGAATCGCCGCAGGCCGTGCAATCCTCGTTGCGCGTGACATCGTAGCAGAAGATCGGCGCGCCCATGCAGCCCGCGCTGCCGGCGAGGTCGCGGTTTCCGGTCTTCTTCACGAGCGAAGTTCGCGGATAGCAGACATGGAAGAATCCGTCTTTGACGACCTTGCCGTGATGCTGCGTCGCAGCCGCGTCCTTGATGCTCTGCGGGACGGAATCGAAGGCGATCATCCATGCGAGGCAGGCGTTCTCGACGGAGAAGCCCATATCCTTCGCCCGAGCGTTCGTCATGTCGGCGCAGTAGAGACACTCCGCGAATTTCTTGTTCTTGTTCAGGGCGATCGCATCCATGACGGTCTTCGTCTCGACATTCGCGACCTGCACGCAGGTCTTGTAAAGGCCGTTCTTCTCGTCGTCATCCGGGGTCTCGCCGACATCCGTCGTATCCTCGCTGACGCGTTGGGCGCGGCAGCTCCCGGAGTAGATGCAGACATGTTCCGAGTTGCCTTGCATGTATTTGCCCACGAAGCCGCAGCTCGTGCCATCGCCGACCGGCGTCACGGGGAGCGTGAGGTCGTCGCACCAGGGCAGCATGAAGATCTCCGTCTTGACCTTCCTGAAATCCGGCACGGTCAACGACAGCAGCGCCGGATTGATGGTGTTCAGGATGGTATACGCCCCGAGCGCCAGGATCAGCCCGATGAAGGCGTTGGCCATCTTGCCTTTGGCCGCGCCGATCTTGCCGGCGTCGCCGGCCGAGGTGAGGTACTGGAAGCCGCCGATGATCATGGCCACGGCGGCCACGACGCCGACGATGGAGATCAGGAAGTTGTAGATGATGCCGATGTACTGCGCGAGGTCCTCCACCCTGCCGGTGGCGAGATAATCCGCCGCGCGTTCCGCCGTCGAGCCAGGGACCGTCCCGGCGATCGGCACCGGCACTTCGGTGATGATGGGGGCGCGCTCATCAGTCTGCCCAGGCCGCGTACCGAGGCTGCCGCCGGATGTCGGGGCCTGCGCGGGCTGCGCGAAGGCGGGCATGACCGCACCCAAACCCGCGATAAGGACGCTTGTGACGATCGCGGCGAGAACGAGGCTCTTGCGCATATCAGGATGCTTCGAGGAAACGCTTGATGAGGGCTTCGAAGGCTTCGCGCGGGATGGCGCCTTCGACGGGCATGCCGTTGAAGAAGAAGGTCGGGGTGCCGCGCACGCCGGCGGCGACGCCCGCGACGAGGTCGGCCTGGATCTCGTCGATGCGCGCGTGCAGGTCCATGCAGGCGCCGTAGACGGCCATGTCGAGGCCCGACTGCGCGGCGGCGCGGTCGAGGTCGTCCCTTGAGAGCGCTCCGCGCAGGGCGTAGAGGCGGTCATGCATCGCCCAGTATTTGTCCTGCGCCTGGGCGCAGCCGGCCGCTTCGGCGGCGGCCACGGCGTCGGGATGCAGGTCCTGCACCGGGAAGTCCCGGACGACGAAGCGCACGCGGTCGCCGTAGACGGCCGCCATCTCGCGGAAGGTCGACGATGCCTGGTTGCAGAAGGGGCACTGGTAGTCCGCGAACTCCACGACGACGAGCTTCGCGTCCTCCGGACCGATGGCGGGATCGTCCGCGGTCGCCAGGTCGGCGAGCGGCGCCGGGCCGGACGAACCGCCCGCGGCGGTGAACTGCGAGCCGAACTGCGGGAGCGCCACCGCCTCCCCCCGCTCGATGAGGCGGTAATAGGACCAGGCGCGCCAGACGAACAGGGCCGCAAGCGTCAGGACGAGCCCGACGAACGCCGTCGCACCGAACGAGGAAATGCCTTTGCGCGGGGCCATACGACGAAAGCATAGCATACATTGACACTCCGGCGCAGGATTGATACGCTTCTCCCATCGTTCAGACGATTTTCCCGCTATGCAAAAAGCCATCACGCTCGCCCAGATCGCCGTGTCCGTCCTGCTCGTCGCCGTCATCCTGCTCCAGCAGAGGGGCGTCGGCCTCGGCGCGACCTTCGGCGGCGGAGGCGAAGCCTTCCGCACCAAGCGCGGCCTCGAAAAGGGGCTCTTCTACGCCACGATCGTCCTCAGCGTCGTCTTCCTGGGGCTCGGCCTGGCGCTCATCATCGTTTCCTAACTCCGAAGCCCGGTCCTCCGGGCTTCCGCGTTTTCCGGCATGTCCCTTTTCCGCGACCGATCGCGATCCCTCTTCGGCCGCTTCGCGCGCGGCCCGGCTCGGCGTTCCTCGGCCTCGCTCCGCGAGCAGTCCGGCTGGGACAAGCGGCTGGTCCATTCGCTGGCCTCCGCCCGCCTGCCCACCTGGAGGCAGATCCGCCATCTGCCGGAGGTCTTGTCGTCCAACGACAGTTTCCGCCTGCGCCTGGGCGCCCTTTTGTTCGCCGCCGGCCTCGTCCTGCTCGGCGGGAGTTTCTACTACGCCAACACCGAGATCGGCCCGTCGGTCGGCGGCGAGATCAGCGAGGCGGTCGTCGGCACGCCGCGGAGCCTCAACCCGATCCTGTCCGTCTCCAACGACGTCGACAACGACCTGACGCGCCTCCTGTTCTCGCGCCTCTTCACGGTCGACGGCTCCGGCCGCGTCGTCGGCGACCTGGTCGACCGTTTCGAGGTTTCCGCCGACCAGAAGACCTATACCTTCACGCTGCGCGACAACGCGCGCTGGCACGACGGCGAAGCGCTCACGGCCGACGATGTGCTCTTCACCTTCGCGCTCATCCAGGACCCGGCCTGGAAGAGCCCGCTCCTGGCGCTGATGAAGGATGTGACCTATCGGAAGACCGACGACCGCACCATCGAGCTCACCTTGCCCGAGCCCTACGCGCAGTTCCTCTCGCGCCTCACCTTCGGCATCCTCCCCCGGCATGTCTGGAAGGATGTCCAGCCGCAGGACGCCGCCATGGCCGAGGCGAGCCTGAAGCCGGTCGGTTCCGGTCCCTTCAAGTTCTCCGACATGCGCCGCGACAAGCGCGGGTTCGTGCTCACTTATGTCATCGAACGCAACGCCGACTACTATAAGGAGGCGCCGTTCATCGAGAAGTTCGTCTTCCACTTCTATCAGGACTACGCGTCCGCCCTCGAAGCGCTCCGCAAGCGCCAGGTGCAGTCCATCAGCTTCGTGCCGCGCGACATGCGCGGCGAGCTCGAAGGCCTTTCGCAGGTCCTCCCCGTCTCGCTCGAGCTGCCCCAGGTGACGGCCGTCTTCTTCAACGGGCGCACCAACGACGCGCTCAAGGAGAAGGATGTCCGCCGCGCCCTCACGATGGCCATCGACAAGGTGCGCATCCTCTTCGATGTGCTCGGCGGCGACGGACACCCCATCGACCGACCGCCCATCCCCGGCATGTCCGCGACCTCCAGCTCGCCGGTCCCCTTCCGCATCGACGAGGCGGGCGCCCTGCTCGACAATCTCGGCTGGAAGGTCGATCCGGAGGACGGCCTGCGCAAGAAGGATGTCGACGGCGACGCGAAGACGGACCCCGTGACGCTCTCGGTCGCGCTCACGACCGTCGATCAGCCGGAGAACCTGAATGTGGCGTCCATCATCAGGAACGGCTGGGCGGCGCTCGGCGTGGAGGCGGTCGTGAACGCCATCCCCGCCTCGGAAATCCACCGCGCCGCCATCAAGCCGCGCGAGTACGAGGCGCTGCTCTACGGCCAGCTGATGGGCACCGATCCCGACCTCTACCCGTTCTGGCACTCGTCGCAGGTGCAGGATCCCGGTCTCAACCTCGCCGGATTCGCGAACAAGGAGGCCGACGCCGCGCTCGAAGAGGCGCGCCGCACCGCCGATCCGGTCGCCCGCCGCGACGCCTACCGCCGCTTCCTGAATGTCGTCGCCGCGGAGAACCCCGCCGCCTTCCTCTACAGCCCCTCCTACATCTACCCGCTGCCCGCCGAGCTGATGGGCTTCCACGGCACGCATGTCGCGAGCCCCTCCGACCGTTTCGCGACCGTCACGAGCTGGTACCTCGAAACCGCCAGAGTCTGGAAGAAATAGCCTGAAACTTGACCGTTTCCGTCCCTCGAGGTATACTATTTGACCGAGGAGGAAAACCGGAAATCAAAGAAACCGTTCCGCGCGACCGCGCGGAACACGCTGAACTGCCATCAAGGCTGGGCCTGCCCAGCCGCGAAGGAGGAGCGGCGGACAAGCGACAGGGAGGACAGGCTCGGCCTGTCCGACCGACAGCTTGTCCGGTAAGCGATGCGGGCGAGTGGCGGAATTGGCAGACGCATACGGTTCAGGGCCGTACGATCGCAAGGTCATGAGGGTTCAAGTCCCTCCTCGCCCACCAAACGAAAAAACGACGCCGGACATCCCGGTCGAAAGATCTGAAGCGGGCGCTTCAGGACTCCCGACTGTCGATGTGCGAAGCGCTCCCTTCCCGTGATGCAGAAACGGGGATGCCGGGTCGCGCGCAACTCAACACAACCTATTAGAGCCCTTCCATCGCGAAGGGCGTGAAAGATTCTTTTCGTACCGTATGGTGAACGCTCCTAAGCGTCCCGCTTCGCCGCAAGGCGGAGCATCCCGTCCGCCCCAGCAGGGCGGCAACCGCCCCCCGTTCCGCGGAGGCGGCAATCGTCCCCCGTTCCGCGGCGGACGCCGCGACGGCCGGCCCGCGCCGAAAGTCATCGGCGTCGGCGGCGAGAAGCGCGACATGTCGGCCCGCACGGTCGAAGCGCTCCAGCACGCCAAGCAGGCCGGACCGGTCCAGTTCGAGGTCCAAGGCAACCCCCCGAAACTCAAGATCTACGCCCTGGGCGGCCTTGAGGAGATCGGCCGCAACTGCACCGTCTTCGAGTGCGGCGACGACATCGTCGTCGTCGACGGCGGCTTGATGTTCCCTGAAGAGGGCATGCCGGGCATCGACTACATCATCCCGAACATCGCCTGCCTCAAGGGCAAGGAGAAGAACATCCGCGGCGTCATCGTGAGCCACGGCCACCTCGACCATGTCGGCGGCCTGCCGTTCATGATGCCCCGCCTCGGCTTCCCGACCATCTACACCGCCCCGCTCACGGCCGGCATCATCCGCAACCGCCAGGAGGAGTTCGGCAACGCGGGCCAGCTGAAGATCCAGCTCGTCACCGGCAAGAGCCGCATCCAGCTCGGCCGCAACTTCGTGTTCGAGCCGTTCCATGTCAACCACAACATCTCCGACGCCTTCGGCACGGCGCTCTACACCCCGTACGGCGTCATCCTCGGCACCGGCGACTTCAAGTTCGACTTCACGCCGGCCGACGGCGACCCGGCGGACCTCATCCACATCGCGGGCTTCGGCGCCAAGAATGTCCTGATGCTGATGTCGGACTCCACCAACGCCACCTCGCCCGGACACCAGATCTCCGAGAAGACCGTCGGCGACGAGCTGAAGCGCGCCATCGAGAAGGCCAAGGGCCGCGTCATCATCGGCACCTTCTCCTCGATGCTCACCCGCATGCAGCAGATCTTCGAGATCGCCGAACCGCTCGGCCGCAAGGTCCTGCTCCAAGGGCGCTCGCTCCTCAACAACGTGGAGCTCGCGCACAAGCTCGGCTACATGAAGTACAAGCAAGGCACCATCGTCGAGGAGGACGAGTTCCGCCGCCTGCCGGAAGGCAAGGCCATCGTGGTCTGCACCGGCGCGCAGGGCGAATCGAACGCGTCGCTCATGAAGATCGCCAACCGCGAGCACCGCTTCCTCTCGATCCAGCAGGGCGACACCGTCATCTTCTCGAGCTCGGTCATCCCGGGCAACGAGCGCACGGTGCAGTCGCTGAAGGACACGCTCGTCCGCCAGGGCGCCAAGATCGTCGACAACGCCATGGTCGATGTCCACGCCGGCGGCCACGCCAAGCAGGAGGACCTGAAGCTGATGCTCCGCCTGACCAAGCCCCGCTACCTGATGCCGATCCACGGCAACCGCTTCATGCTCGAGGCGCACGCCGATCTGGCGGAGACCGTCGGCGTCCCGCGCGAGAACATCTTCGTGGCCGACAACGGCCAGATCGTCGAGTTCGACAAGACGGGAGCGCGGCTCACCGCCGAGTATGTCCCGACCGAGTATGTCTTCGTGGACGGCCTCGGCGTCGGCGACGTCTCGGAAGTGGTCCTGCGCGACCGCCGCGAGCTCGCCGAGGACGGCATGATCGTCGTCGTCTGCACCATCGCCAAGAAGACCGGCGACCTGGTCAACGCCGACATCATCTCCCGCGGCTTCATCTTCCAGAAGGACGCCAGCGGCCTGCTCGCCCGCACCAAGGACTTCGTGAAGAAGGCGCTCAAGGACAACGACCCGAACAGCCCCGCCTTCGACGATTACCTCAAGAACAAGATCCGCAACGAGGTCGGCAACTTCATCTTCAAGGAGACGGAGCGCCGCCCGATGATCATGCCGGTGACCATCATGGTCTGACGCCGGAACCGCCCGCGAGGGCGGTTTTCGTTTGACGGCGCAGGCGATTCTTGGTTCGCTGGATGCGGATCCTTGAAAGGAGGCGGACATGTCCGAGGACACGGACCCGAACCGCTTCTATCATGAAGCGGAAACCTACATGCATGCGCTCGCGGTGTGCCGCGGCCTCGGGCTCGCCCAGGGCCGATGGGACCATCCGCGCTTCGGCCAGCTGAAGCTCCTGGCCGTCAACGGCTGGATCGGACGGCTCTATGTCGTCCTCATCGTCTGCGAGACCGACGCCCGCTGGGCGCTCGGCATGGCGCGGCTCTGGT
The DNA here is from genome assembly GCA_020724945.1 of Candidatus Paceibacter sp. Taxonomy (GTDB): domain Bacteria; phylum Patescibacteriota; class Patescibacteriia; order SG8-24; family DYFX01; genus DYFX01. Next base: position 13,315 of record DYFX01000011.1, on the reverse strand, counting down.
GGTACCTGAACGACTGGGCCGAGCCGTTCGAGTTCCGGCATGTCGTCCGGACCCCGATGGCGGAAACCGTCATCAACGCCGATTCCGGCCTCGATGCGGAGATCGGCGCGCGGATCCGGTGGCTCGAGAAGCAGCCGTCGATCGAGGCGGCCTGGACCGGCATGTACGGCAAGGCGCTCGTCAGCCTGACGCATGCCGAAGAGGCGCAGGGCGACATCCGCGTCGCGCTCGCCGAGGAGATTCCCAAGGGGGACGAGGGGCCGCCCGACGAGGGGAAGACCTGATGTCGGCCGACGGACCGTCCCGGCGCGCGCCCGAAGGCGTCCCGCCGGAAGCGGCGCTCTACCTCGACGCCGCGGCCGAGCGGCTCGGACGGCTGGCGGAGGATCTCGGCCTCGAGCTGAAGACCTACGACCAGTACGATCCCAAGCACGCCTTCTGGCAGCACGCGCTCTACGGCACGATGCGCGACCGGCAGTACTGCATCCAGGTCGTCGCGAGCGCGGAGACCGCGCCGGCGTCCATCGCCGACTTGCGGGCGCATATCCGCCTCTACCCGTCCGACGGACGCAACGCCTGGCTCTTCTTCCGCCAAAGCCGCGTCCAAGGCATGACGCGGCTCGTGGCCGTCACGGCGCACCTGGCGCGGGCCGTCCGCTTCGCCTGCGCCTGGCGCATGCCCCACCCGACCGACCCCGAGCCGAAGGCGTAGGGTCGGTTTTTCTTTGCATTTTCCGCCCGAATGAGCCAAGATGGCCGTACTATGGCCTCCAAAGAACTCCTCGTCGTCTCGGGCGTCCAGCCGACCGGTCCGATGCATATCGGCAACTGGGCCGGCAGCTTGCGCAATTGGATCGACCTCCAGGACAAGCACCCCGAGCGCTGCCTGTTCTTCATCGCGGACTACCATTCGATGACCATCGAGTACGACCCGAAGGAGAAGCAGTCGCAGATCCTCGACTTGGCCGCCACCGTGCTGGCGCTCGGCCTCGACCCCAAGAAGTCGACGCTCTTCGTGCAGTCCGATGTGCCGGAGGCCACTGAACTCTGCTGGATCTTCAATACCGTCACGCCCATCGCCGAGATGGAGCGGATGACGCAGTACAAGGACAAGGCGGCGCGCCACGCCAAGAACATCAACATGGGCCTGCTCGACTATCCGGTGCTCCAGGCCGCCGACATCCTGCTCTACGGAGGGAACGCCGTCCCGGTCGGCCAGGACCAGGTCCAGCATGTCGAGACGACGCGCGTCATCGCCCGCAGCTTCAACAAGCGCTTCGGCGCCTTCTTCCCGGAACCGAAGGCGCTCCTCACCGACACGCCCAAGGTGATGTCGCTCACCGAGCCGACGAAGAAGATGTCCAAGAGCCACGGCGAGAAATCCTGCCTCCTGCTCGACGACGAGCCGGAAACCGTCCTGAAGAAGATGAAGGCCGTGCCGACGGAGCCGACCGGCGTCGTCACCGAGGACGCGTTGGAGACGGAGGCGTTCGCGGGCGTGAAACTCCTGCTCGACCTCATCGAGCTTTGCGAAGGCAAGGCCGCGCGCAAGGCCGCGCTCGCCGAGTCGCCCGTGAAGTACGGCGATCTCAAGAAGCGCGCCGCGGAAGCGGTCGCGGGCCGTTTCGCCGACTACCGCGCCAAGAAGAAGGAACTGCTCAAGAACCCGGACCGCATCCGCATGGTGCTGGCTTCCGGCGGCGCCAAGGCGCGCGCCCACGCCAAGCAGACGATGCAGGCCGTACTGAAAGTCACCGGACTGCGCTGATGTCCTACGAGGAGATTCTCAAGGGGCTGGAGGAATACCACGCCGAGCTTTCGGCGGAAGACCGCCTCGCCCGCACGGGCCTGAAGGCGAAGCCTGATTTCGCGTCCATCCGCGCGAAGCGTGACGAGCTCTTCACCGACGAGGCCATCGCCACGGTCCGCGAGCTCATCGAACGCGCGCCGGGTTCGCGTCGCCGCGACCAGATGGAACGGGTCCTCTTCGCGCTCCTCGAAGGCATGATGGCGTCCGCGACGCTCCCGTTCGAGGAACAGATCCTCGCCAAGGCCGCCTCGCTCTCCGCCACCGTCGACGGCCGCGAGATCGGTTTCCATGAGCTGGCCGCGGCCATGGCCTCCGAAGACGACGCGGCCCGCCGCGAGGAGATCCGGCGCGCCCAGGCCGCGCTCGCCGAGGAACTCGCGCCGCTGCGCCTCGACCGCGAGCACGCCGAGCGGCAGAAGCTCGCCGCCTTCGGCTTCGGCACGCTCCGCGAATATGCCGAGACCAAGAAGCGCGTGCGCTACGACATCTTCCTGCAAAAGACCCTGCCCATCCTCGAGGAGACGACGGGGCTCTATCGCCGCGTGATGGGCGACGCCATCCGCCGCGCCTACGGCAAGGAGCTCGGCGACATCTCCGCCGCGCATGTCCATCACTGGCGCGCTGGTCGCGAGTTCGACCATCTCTTCCCGCCCGAGAAGGTCATGCCGCTCGTCGCCGGCGCCTTCGCCACGATCGGACTCCCGTTCGAACAGTCGCAGGCCATCCGCGTCGATGCCGAAAACCGTCCCGGCAAGCATCCGCGCGCCATCTGCTACGCCCCGCACGCGCCGGAGGAGATCCACCTCATCCTCAAGCCGCAGGGCGGTTTCGACGATGTCCGCTCGTTCCTGCACGAAGGCGGCCACGCCCTGCACTTCGCGCATCACGACCCCGCGCTCCCCTACGAATGGCGCGGCCTCCCGCGTTCGCATGCGCTCCCCGAGACCTTCGCCTTCCTGATCGGCCACCTGACGCAGGATCCGCTCTGGCTCGAGCATGTGATGCATGTGCCGAAGGCCGCGGCCGAGCGCCTGGCGGCCTGGTCGCTGCTCGAGGACCTCTTCATGCTGCGGCGCTACCTCGCCAAGTTCAGCTATGAGCTCGCCTTCGACGAGAAGCCGTTCGACGCCGCGCGCAACCGCGAGCTCTACGCCAAGACCCTCAAGGACCTGACGGGCTTCTCCTACGAGCCGGCGTTCTGGCTCGAGGACATGGACGGCGGCTTCTACTCGGCCGACTACCTGCGGGGCTGGATCGCCGCCGCGCAGGTCGAGGAGCACCTCGTCCGCAAATACGGCGACCGCTGGTTCCTGAAGCGCGATACCGGCGCCTTCCTGAAGGCGCACTTCGCGCGCGGCGCCGCCATCGACGCCGAAGAGCTGGTGCAGGACCTCGGCATGACCGCCTGGGATCCGCTCCCCCTCATCCGCAAGTTCGACGGGGTCTCCCGCCTCCTCCGCTGACGCCGCCTTGACGCGGGCGGCGTTTTCGGTTAGGAAGTGGCTGGAGGATGTCCTTATGAAGCAGGCGAAGGCATGGCCCATCACCGGGCGCGCGCGCCCGTTCAGCGACGAGGAGGCGCGGCTGTTCAACCATGCGGTCTCCCTGATCGGCGCCCACGGGCGCCAGGACTCGATGTTCACCGCCGGCCGTTCGGTCGGCGAGCTCGCGCATGCCGAGGTCGGGCCGTTCCGCATCGAGCGGATGCTCGTGGCCGACGGCTGGGAGAAGACGGTCGAGATCGGCATCGCCCACGGCGGCACGCCGGTCTTCCGCGCTTCCTATGAGCAGTGGCGCCGCCCGCATCGGAGGCGCGAGCTCTCCGTCGCGTGCGATGTCCCGACCTTCGTCCGCGGCGACTGGGAAACCGCCCTCCTCGCGCTGCCGCTTCCCGCCAAGTCTCCTTGACGCGCCCCTCCGGGCGTGTTTTCATTTCCGGCATCGACACGCCCTTTCACCCGAGGAGCATCCCATGCGAGCGACCCGTTACGCGCTCTGGTCACTGCTGTTCATCGCGCCGGCGATCATCATCCTTCCGGCCTTCGCCACGACGCACGCCGACTTCCCCGGACCGCTCGGCGCCGATACGGGGCCGCTGGCCGCGGTCGGCACCGCGGTCGCCCTGATCGTGACCGCGTTCGTCGCGCCGGCCGTGGCGTATCCCGAGGGCAAGGGCTTTCCCGCCTGGTCGGCCGCGATCGCGGGTCTCGGCCTTCTCCAGATGCTCGGCATCCTCTTCGGCTACGGCGCGAAGTCGCCCGAGACCGACCTGTCCGGCGCCTACCTGCCCGGCGCGCTCGTCTGCCTGAACCTGGCCGCGCTCATCGGCCTCCACGCCTGGGTCGCGGCCGAAGGGATGGGACGCTCGCCCGCCGTCGGCCTCGCGACCGGCGGCGCGTACGGCCTCTGGCTGTTGCGCGTCTGCTCCGCCCAGGAGTTCGGGATGTTCCAGATCGTCTCTTCCGTCGGCGTGGCGCTGGCCTTCACGGTCGCCGTCGCCGCCGCGTTCGTCGGCTCGGCGTCCACGAAAGCTGCCGCCAAGGAGCCCGATGGGAGCGCATGACCGTCCGTTCCCGCCCGAAGGCCTGCCGCCGGAGGAGGCGCGCATCTTCCGCATGGCCTACGAGCTCGCCTACCGCGGCCATCATGTGGTCGAGAAGGGCGCGGTCGACGGCCAAGGCTTCATCCGCGCCGTCCGCAAGGTCGGAAGCCTCGAGATCGATGTCGAGTTCCATCTCACCGTGCCCGGCAACCTGATCCGCTGGTGGATCTGGATCTGGCACGAGGACCGGATCGTCTTCAGCGCCTGGTCGGCCAAGGCCCCGGAACGCCCTGGCGTCGGCATGGTCGACGCCTTCCGCGACGGCCCCTGGAGGCACTTCCTCCGCACCCGCCACGCCCTGGAATCCAAGAATCGAGCCCCTTGACGCGAGGGGCTTTTTGCTATAGAATCCCCCTATCCTGCCCTTCGGGGTGGGTGATGTTTTAAGGGAGCCGGACGGCCGCGACCTGCCCAAAACAGGCAGGACGAGGAAAGTCCGAACACCGGCCGCGGGCGCAAGCCTGCGGTCAGAGATCGTCGCTAACGGCGACCGGGAGCAAGGCGTGGCATCATGTCTCGGGTTACGAGAGATGATGGCAAACCCCAAACCCAGGGAAGGGCGCGCAAGCGTCCGTGCGGGCCCTCTTCGGAGGGTGCCCCATGAGAGCCGCGAGGCTTGCATGGGACGCAACAGAAACATACCGCCACAGTCCGCAAGGACGAGGCCTCCGCAAGGAGCGTGGTAAGGTTGAAATCGTGAGGCAAGAGCTCACGCGGCCATGCGGTGACGCATGCCGGGGCAAACGCCGATCCGGTGCAAGAGCAAATTAGGTAGCTTGCTTGAACCCGCGAGCAATCGCGGGTCCAGAGAGATGGCCGTTCCCCGCCGGACCGCAAGGACCGACGGGAGACAGAATTCGGCTTACAGGCTCCTCTTGGAACGACATGGAAACGCCCCGCGAACCGCGGGGCGTTTTCTTCGTCCCGAAGCGCCGCGACCCTTGCCGAAAGCCCCGTTTCGTGTTGTAGTGGCCGCGCCCGCGGCGCCGTCGCCGCGACAAGCAAGGAGGGTATCGTGCCGAACGACGCGTCCCGCGCCGATGACACCCGCATCGATTGGGGACATTCGATGCCGATGCTCCTGATCCACCTGGCGCCGTTCGCGGCGTTCTGGACGGGCACGCGATGGGTCGACTGGGTCGTCTGCATCGCGCTCTACTGGATCCGGATGTTCTTTCTCACCGCCGGCTACCACCGGTACTTCGCCCATCGCAGCTACAAGACCTCGCGCGCCATGCAGTTCCTGCTGGCGCTCGGCGGCACGACGGCGGCGAACAAGGGCGTGCTCTGGTGGTCCGCCAACCATCGCGACCACCACCGCTACTCCGACGAGGAGCTCGACATCCACTCGCCGACGCGCGGCTTCTGGTGGGCGCACATCACCTGGATCCTGTGCGGCAAGCACAAGGCCACCAAGCTCGACCGCGTGCGCGACCTCGCCAAGTATCCGGAGCTCCGCTGGCTGAACCGCTGGTGGATCGTCCCGATGGTCGCGCTCGGGCTCTTCACCTTCTGGCTCGGCGGGTTGAGCTGCCTGCTGATCGGGTTCTTCCTGTCCACGGTCGTGCTCTGGCACTCCGTGTTCACGATCAATTCGCTCGCGCATGTCTGGGGCAGCCGCCGCTTCGACACCAAGAAGGACGGCAGCCGGAACAACCTCCTGCTCGCCCTGACCACGATGGGCGAAGGCTGGCACAACAACCATCACCATGTGCAGACCTCTGCGCGCCAAGGCTTCTACTGGTGGGAGATCGATTGCAGCTGGTACATCCTGAAGGCCATGTCGTGGCTCGGCCTCGTCTGGGACCTCAAGGAGCCGACCAAGAACCAGCTCGAACGCGACCGCATCACGCCCGGCGTGATGGATCGCGGACGCGAGGCCTACCGCGACGCGAAGCGGCGGTTCCGCGACGCGAGGCGCGAGGCGCGCCGCTCCTGGGACGACAAGAAGCGGAAGTTGAGCGACGCCTACGCATCCGCCAAGGAAGCGGCCGGCGACATCGTCCAGCCCGCCGATAAGGTCGGCACCGACCTCTGATACGGCCGTCCGCGACTGCGGGCGGCTTTTTTGCGCCCGACGCCCCGCAAGGCTTGATTTCTCCGCCTTAAGCGGATACGCTGGGCCTACATTCCTATGCGCCGAAATCAGCTGACCTTCGCCGTCATCCTGCTGCCGCTGGACTACCTGGCCCTCCTCGCCGCGGCCGTCACGGCGCATCGCCTCCGCTTCGAGACGCTCGCCGAACTCCGTCCGGCGATCTCGCTGCTCCCCTATCCGGAATTCCTCAAGGCGGCCGCGCTGGTCGCCCTGGGCTACCTGGCGATTTTCGCGTTGACCGGCCTCTATACCATCGAACGCCCGCGCCGCATCGTCGAGGAGGCGGTCAAGGTCATCTCCGCCTGCACGCTCGGCGTGATGGGGCTCATCATCATGGTCTTCTTCCGCGGCGAGCTCTTCACCTCCCGCTTCGTCGTGCTCGCCGCCTGGCTGCTCTCCATCGCCTATGTCATCGCCGCGCGCCTGCTCGTGCGCCTCGTGGTGCGCCAGCTCCTCAAGCGCGGCATCGGCGCGCGCCGCGCCATCGTGGTGGGCGGGCCTGACCGCGCCACCGAGGCCATCGTCGCCGAATTCGCGCGCAATCCGGAGCTCGGCTATCGCATCGTGAAGCGCTTCCCGCACTGGGACGGCGCGGCCGCTTCCGAAGCCGCCGCGCTCTGCGAACGCGAGGGGGCCGAGGAACTCTTCGTCACCGACCCGGACACCGGCAAGGAGGCGATGCGCTCGCTGATCGAGTTCGCCGAGGACCGCCATCTCACCTTCCGCTACGCGGCCGACACGCTCGCCGCGCATGCCGCGCTGATGTCGACGACCATCGCCGGCATCCCCGTCATCGAGGTGAAGCGCACGCGGCTCGAGGGCTGGGGGCGCGTCTACAAGCGCGTCTTCGATGTCGTCGCTTCCCTCATCCTCATCGTCCTCACCTCGCCGATCATGCTGATCGCCGCGATCGCGGTCGTCCTCGATTCGCGCGGGCCCATCATCTTCCGGAACGAGCGGGTCGGCCACGAAGGCCGCCGCTTCAAGGCTTATAAGTTCCGCTCGATGCGCGCGGACCTCTCGGTCGGCGAGCAGTTCGGCAACCGCCAGGAGGCGCTCGATCTCGAGCGGAAGCTCATCGAGGAACGCGGCATCAAGGCCGGGCCGGTCTACAAGATCAAGGATGACCCGCGCGTCACGCGCGTCGGACGCTTCATCCGCCGCTACTCCATCGACGAGCTGCCGCAGTTCTTCAATGTGCTCTTCGGCGACATGAGCCTCGTCGGACCGCGCCCGCACCAGCCGCGCGAGGTCGAGAAGTACGAGCGGCACCATCGCCGCGTGCTGATGATCCGCCCGGGCATCACCGGTCTCGCCCAGGTCTCGGGCCGCTCGGACCTCTCCTTCGAGGACGAGGTGCGCCTCGACACCTTCTACATCGAGAACTGGACCCCGATGATGGATGTCGCCATCATCCTCAAGACCCCGTTCGCCGTCTTCTCCAAGAAAGGCGCGTATTGATATGAAGATCGCGCTCGTCCACGATCATCTCGTCCAGGACGGCGGGGCCGAGAAGGTCCTGCTCGCCTTGCAGGAGGTCTTTCCCGGCGCGCCGACCTACACCCTGCTGTATGACCGGAGGCGCGTCAGCCCCGAGTTCGCGTCCAAGGACATCCGCACCTCGTTCCTCCAGCGCGTCCCGTTCGGGCTGAAGAAGTACCAGTGGATGCTGCCGCTCATGCCGGCCGCCACCGAAGCGCACGACCTCTCGAAGTACGATGTCGTCGTCTCGAGCTCCAGCGCCTTCGCCAAGGGCATCATCACGCGCCCGGGCGCCATCCATATCTGCTACTGCCACACGCCGACGCGCTACCTCTGGAGCGACACGCACGGCTATGTCCAGGACCTGAAGGCCCCGCGCGTCCTCAAGGCCGGGCTCCCCTTCCTGCTCAACAAGCTCCGCGTCTGGGACCGCCTTTCGGCCGATCGCGTCGACCGCTTCATCGCCAACTCCGCCACCGTCGCCGGCCGCATCCGCAAGTATTACGAGCGCGGTTCCGATGTCATCCATCCGCCGGTCGAGACCGAGAAGTTCTCGATTTCCGACGCGCCCGGGAACTATTTCCTCGCCGGAGGGCGCCTCGTTTCCTATAAGCGCTTCGACCTGGTGATCCAGGCCTTCAACCGCACCGGGCTTCCGCTCAAGATCTTCGGCGACGGTCCGCTCGCCGCCGAGTACCGCAAGATCGCGCGCTCCAACATCGAGTTCACCGGCAAGGTGGACGACGCGGCCAAGGCGGAGCTCTACCGGAACGCCATCGCCTTCATCCATCCGCAGGAGGAGGACTTCGGCATCACCGCGCTCGAATCGATGGCCTCCGGCCGCCCCGTCATCGCCTACCGCAAAGGCGGCGCGCTCGAAACGGTCGTCGACGGCGTGACCGGCGAGTTCTTCGACGACCAGGAGTGGGAGGAGCTCGCGACCGCCGTCATCCGCTTCGACGCTTCCAGGTACGATGCCCGCAAGATCCGCGCGCATGCCGAAGCCTTCGATGTGAAGGCCTTCAAGCGCCGCATCGCCGCCTATGTCTCCGAGGTCTGGAAGGCGTCGCGCGCCGAAGCCGCGTCGGAGCCCGTCCCCGCCCGACAGGAAATCCTTGAACCCCAGAACGCATGAACCGTTTCTCCTTCGTCTTCTACGCCGCCGCGCATCCGCTCCGCGCCGTCATCAGCGCGGCCGTCCTGGGCGCCATGCTCGGCGCGGCCGTCGCCTCGACCGTTCCGCCGCGCGCGAAGGTCTCGCTGGCCATCACGATCTCCCAGCGCTCGCTCCAGGAGACGACCGAATACGCGTACGACGGCTACTACGCGCTGCGCGCCGCCGAGCTGGTCTCCGACACGATGATCAGCTGGTTCTCGACGCCGTCGGTCATCCGGGACATCCACGCCGAGGCCGGCCTCGAGCTTTCGGAGGCGGAAGCGCTCGCCGCCGCCGGCCGCGCCTTCCGCGCGAAGAAGTATTCGAGCCAGAGCGTCGTCGTCGCCTTCTCCGCGCCGGACGCCGCTTCGGCGCGCGCTCTCTCCGATGCCGCGTCGCGCGTCGTCTCCGATCGCGCAGCCGCGCTCGCGCTCTCCTCCGGCGGCGAGTCCCTCTTCCACGCGACCGCTTCGGAGCCCGTCGTCGCCATGGTCTCCCCTTCGCCCGCCGTCTTCGGGACCGCCGGCGCCTTCCTCGGCGCCTTCCTCGGTTTCGCCCTCGCCTACGCCGCGCGCGCACGAAAAGGCCCGCAGCTCTAAGGCTGCGGGCAGAAGTAGCGCTCGGCGTCGACATACGCCTCCCTGCGCTGGAGGCTGAAGTGCAGGTGCGGACCGGTGGTCCAGGGACCGGAGCCGGGCGCGTCGACCGCGCCGCCGGAAAGGCCGAGGCGCTGACCGGCGACGACCTTCTCCCCTTCGCGGACATCCACGCGGCTCAAGTGATGGGCCGCATAGGTCCACCCTTCGTCGAAGCGAACGACGACCGCCGCGTCGCGGCACGGCTCGACCGGAAGCGTCCGGACGACCGTTCCCGCCGCCGGCGCCAGGACCGCCGTGCCGACGGGCGCGGGCATGTCCGTGCCAGCATGCTTTCCGGGCGTGAAGGCGTGGTCCGGGTCCCGGAACTCGGAGCTCACCTTGCGGAAGTCCGGCATCGGCCACCGCAGGCACGAGACGCCTTCGGGCAGCGGCGGCTTGCCGAGCTCGAAGGTCCTCGCTTCCGCGACGGTCGACGCGGCGGGTTCCGGCTTCGGGCAACGCTCCGGTCCGGACGGCTCCGGCGGCGATCGGCGCTTCGCGGGAGAAGCGCACGCGGTAAGGCCGATGACGGCCAACGCGATGAACGGATTCGCATGACGCATCGGTCACCTCCTGCATCCACCATGACGCACGCGCCCGACCATGTCAATCCTCGGCTCCTGATCGACGGACGCGTCCTCTTGGACCCGTCCGCCGGCGGCGTCTTTGCGTACGCGAAAGCGACGGCGGCCGCGATGGAGGCATCGGGCCGGTTCGACTGCCGCACCTGGGCCAACGCCTGGGCCGCGGCGGACGCGCGGGAGATCGACATCGTCACGCGCGTGCCCAACAGGCTCCTGCACGCCGCGATGCGCTTCTCCGGACGGCCGACGCTCTCGGAACTCTCCGGCGTCTCGCCCGAAGCGATCTGGATGCCGAACGCGAACTTCGCGCCGGAGGAACCCGGCGTCCCGCTCGCGCTCACGGTGCACGACCTTTCCTACGAGATCTATCCGGAATTCTTTTCCTTGAAACAGAGGCTTTGGCATCGCGCCGTGGATCCGCGCGCGCTCGCCCGCCGCGCCGCCGCCGTCCTCGCCGTCTCCGAGACGACGAAACGCGACATCGTGGAACGCTGGGGCATCCCGCCGGAGCGCGTGACCGTGACGCTCGAGGGCGTCGCGCCTTCGGAACCGGAGCAGGAGGCGCTCGAAAAGGCCCGCGCGCGCTACCGCCTGCCGGAACGCTTCATCCTGCATGTCGGCGCGCTCGAACCCCGCAAGAACCATCTCGGCCTCTTGGACGCCTATCATCAGCTGCGCCCGCTCGCGCGCTTCAACCGCCTCGGCCTCGTGCTGGCGGGGCCGCGCGGCTGGAACAACGACGCCATCCTGCGCGCCATCCGGCGAAGCCCCTACCGCGACGACATCCGCCTCCTCGGCTATGTCGCCGACGCCGACCGCGCCGCGCTCTATCGCCTGGCGTCCGTCTTCGCGTTCCCGTCGTTCTACGAGGGTTTCGGCCTCCCGCCGCTCGAAGCCATGTCCGCCGGTCTCCCCGTCGTCGCCTCGCATGCCGGCGCCGCGGGCGAGGTCGTCGGCGACGCCGGCATCCTGACGGACCCGTACCGGCCGTCGGAAATCGCCGACGCCGTCGCCTCCGTGCTCGACTCCCCTTCCCTCGCGGCGCTCTATGCCGCTCGCGGCCGCGCGCGCGCCGCGGGCTTCACCTGGGAAGCCAGCGCGAAAAAGACCGAGGACGCGATCTTGCGCGTCCTCGGTCCGGGCGTCATTCGTCCAGCGTGATCGTGGCGCCGATCTCCTTGAGCACCGAACGGTCGTAGTCGCTCGCGCTTCGGTCGTAGTAGAAGGCCACGCGCAGGCTGACGCCGTATTGCAGGAGGAAGAACTCGTCGGGCGTGTTCCCGTCGCCGCTCGACGGCACCGTCGCGCCGCGCGCGCCGCCCTCGCCGAGATTATAGACGGAGAGGATCTCGAGGCGGCCGCCGCGGCCCTGGACGACGACGCGTCCCGGGAACGGCGTGGTCACGCGGTAATCTTCCGGATACTGCAGCCGCAGGGGCGCCTGGGCGAAGATCTTCCAGCCCGGCTTCACGACGACTTCCTGCCGCTCGAGCGGCGCCAGGCGCATGCTGTCGATGATGCCGAAGGCCAGCGATTCCGCGCCTTCGACGATCGCGGTGTAGACGACCTGGATCTCGCGGTCGAAACGCGTGTCGTCGATCAGGATGACCTGCACCGAGTCGGCGGCGCCGGCGGGATCGGTGTAGCCGATGGCGGCGCGTCCGACCGCGGTGAAGCGCCGGTAGCCGCCGTAGTCGGAATACGGCTTCGCGTAATAGCGGCTGAAGCCGGTCGCCTTGCCGACGCGGACGCGCACGCTCGTGTCGTAGAGCGCGTTGAAGGTCGCGCCGTCGGACGCGTCGGGCCTCCGCGACACCGCGATCTCGACATCACCCTCGTCGGACACGAACCGCTCGACGCCGAAGTGTCCGGCGGGCAGTTCGAAGGAGGTCTTCCATCGTGCGTTGTCGTAGCGGACCGGCATCCCGGCCTCGACCGAGGCCTGGCTCGCGAGCGCCGAGGCTTCGAGCGCCTCGAACACGCGGCGGCTTTCCTTCTGGACGGTCCAGGCGTTCCAGGCGACGGTCGCGAGAAACAGGAAATCGACAGCCACCAACACGACGATGATCCAAGCCGCGACCGCTTCGGCGGATCGCGGATTTTCGAATCGGTAGTAACCGGTCTCGTTCTGGGCCATAGTCCTCCTTACGGCTCCTTAGCGTTTTCAGTATACCTCTTTCAGCCGCCGATTTCCTCCGTGCCGCTGGCGGAACCGGTCTCATCGACTGGAGCCCCCTCTTCTTCGGCAGGCTCTTCCGGCACGGCTTCGACTTCAGGTTCCGGTTCCGGTACCGATCCCTCCCCTTCTTCCGGCACGGTTTCAGGTTCCGGCTCGGATTCCGGTTCAGGCGCGGGCGCTTCCTCGTCCGGCGCCGGAGCGCGGCGATCGTCGACGCCGACGATCCAGTATTCGAACGGCAGGTCGCCGATGGCCGGCTGGGACAGGTGGACCGTGAAGTTCCCTTCGCCCTTCTCCGCGACCCAGTAGCCGCCCTTCGGGTCGCCGAGGAAGGAGATGAAGACCTTCGAGCTCGGCTTCATCGCCGGATTGTGGATCACCGCGGCCGTGTAGCCGTCCTTGATGACGCCTTCGGACGCCGACGCCTTCGATTCGGACTGCACCAGCACGACATCCTCGGCCTGCAGGATCTCCGCCTCCACCTTCTTGGCGGCCAGGATGCCGTCGCTCGTCACGCTCCAGCTGCCGTTGGTGGAGATGATGGCGGCGACATTCGAGAGGACGGAGTTCTTGAAGTCGAGGAGGGAGTCCTGGGTGATGTTGAGGGTGCCTTCGGCCAGGGCGCCGCCCACGGGCATGGGGCCGTTCCACCAGGAGGGGTTCACGAAGATGAGGACGGTCCCGTCTTCGGAGGCGCCCTGGAGCGCGATGCCGATGACGCGGCCGGCTTCGGCGGCCTTCATGCCGATTCCGGGCGTGCTGGAGG
>DYFX01000010.1:17696-20209 GCA_020724945.1 Candidatus Paceibacter sp. | reverse complement strand
AGATGTTCAGGTTGCCGTCGGGGACCGGGACGCCGGCGGAGTCGGTGATGCGGGCCTGGTAGTTGAGGATCTTGGGGATGGTGGGGGCGGCGGAGGCCGGGGTGGCCGGTATCGAGGAGATCATCAAGGACGCCAAAACCATCGCAATCACCCAGTTTTTCTGGAGATTCCGGACCGTTTTTCGGGAAATGTGGTTGGAATCCGACATATCGGGCGTCCTTTCGCCCTTCCTGATCTCACGGAGGGGATGACGGCGCTCGCTGCGGCGAGATCCGTCCCGTCAGATCAGGAAGGGGGAAACGACCGTTTTACGCTTATTTCGGCGCAAAAAAGCCGCCAACCTGGCCGATGCCAAGCTGACGGCGAATGAAATATTCGCTAAAACAGGCGAAATTATGGAAATGCTCCCCCAGCATTTTTGTGTTGATTTTGGTCCAAACCCCCTTATTTTTGTGGGGGTGTGGATACATTCAACATACTACCATTTTTTTGGCTTAAAATCAAGTAATTTACCGCTTTTCGGCTAAAATTCGCCGTTCCTCCTCTCTTCACCTTAATTTTGGTACACTGGAGCCATGCGGATCGGCATAGACGCCAGATTTTTCGGACTTGTCGGAAAGGGACTCGGCCGCTACACCGAAAGGCTCATTGAGAACCTGGAGCGGGTGGAGGGCGAACACGAGTTCACGATTTTTTTGCGGAAAGAAAACTTCGACCTCTACCGCCCGGCCTCGCCGCGTTTCCGGAAAGTGCTCGCGGATTTCCGCTGGTACTCGCTGGCGGAACAGCTCCGCTTCCCTCCCCTGCTCCGCCGCGAGAAGATCGACCTGATGCACTTCCCGCACTTCAATGTGCCGGTGCTGACCCCGTGCCCGTTCGTCGTCACGATCCACGACCTCATCCTCTTCCGCTACCCGACGCGGAGGGCGACGACGCTGAACGCGATGACCTACGGGTTGAAGTACGCGGCGTACCGCGCGACGATCGCCTTGGCCGCCTGGAGGGCGCGCGCCATCGTCACGGTCTCGGAATGCACGAAGCGCGACATCGTCCGCGAGCTCAAGGTGAAGCCCGAGCGCGTGACGGTCACCTACGAAGCGGCCGACGGCGTGGAGATCGGACAGCTCACGATTCCCGGCACCTATGACCCGCGCGCGAAAGGCATCGTGAAGCCGTACTTCCTCTATGTCGGCAACGCGTATCCGCACAAGAATCTCGAGCGCCTCCTGGAAGTCTTCGCCTCGCTCCGGAAGGAACGGCTCGATGCCCAGCTCGTGCTCGTCGGAAAGATGGATCATTTCTACGCCAGGCTGAAGGAGGAGGCGGGGCGCCTCGGACTTCTCGAGAAAAGCGATGTCGTCTTCTACGGCTACGCCGAGGAGGCGGAACTCGCCGAGCTCTACCGACGCGCGCGGGCCTATGTCTTCCCGTCGCTCCTCGAAGGCTTCGGACTGCCGCCGCTCGAAGCGATGCGCTACGGCACGCCCGTCGCCGCCGCCGGGAACTCCTGCCTGCCGGAGATCCTCGGCGACGCCGCCGTCTACTTCGACCCGGAGGATTCCGCCGACATGGCGAAGGCGATGCGCGCGGTCTTCACGGACGAGGCGCTCCGCGGCCGTCTCGCGGAGAAAGGCAAGCGCCGCGTCGAACGCTTCAGCTGGCGCGAGTGCGCCGAACGGACCTATCGAACGTACCTCTCATCTCTCCGAACATGAGGGAGCAAGAACGCAAGGAATTCCTGTCCGTCTTCTTCGGCCGCGTCGTGACGCGCGAAGTCGTCGGCTTGGCCGACCCCGGCAAGGAAAAGGCGCCGCCGCGCGCCTGGTCCGCGCGTTCGCGTCCCGCCACGAAGACGAAAGAGCTGCTCATCAGCGCGAACGCGGAGGTCTCGCGCCATGTCGTCGACCTCACGCCCTTCGGTTCCCGCCCGTTCCAGGCGCCGCGTCCCGATCTCGATTTCGAACAGAAATTCAGCGCCTTCGCGCATCACGCCCTCCCGCGCGCGCCGCATCGCGATGATCTGCGATCGTTCGTCCCGTCGCGTCCCGACCGGAAGAAGGTTCGCGCGCCGATCGGCGGTTTCCTGAAACTCCCGTTCGCGATGCTGGCCCTGCCGTTCAGGTCCAAGCCCCGCGTCGTCCGCGCCGTTTCGCCGAAGCTTCGCCCCGCCGTGGTGGTGCGATCGTTCAACGCGCCGCAGCCCGTCCGCCTTGCGGCGCCGGCTCCGCGTCCTCCCGCGCCGGCGCGGCCGGTCAAGGAAGACGCCATCAAGGTGATGCCGACGCCGACACGCGCCTCGTTCTCGTTCGCGCCGCACGCGCAGTGGATGCGCCGCGTCGCGGCCTTCGCCGCGATCGCGCTCGTCGTCAGCCTGCCGCTCCAGGCGCTCTTGACCTACACCGGACTCGTCAAGAAAGCCGGCGTCATCGCCGCGGGCGCCAAGGAAGCGGTGCTCGGGCTTCGCGACGCCGGAGGCGCCGTCCTCGAAGGCGGCGCGACGGAGTCGTTCGGCC
>DYFX01000010.1:17471-17686 GCA_020724945.1 Candidatus Paceibacter sp. | reverse complement strand
CTTCGCCGAGACGCGAGAGACCGTCGATGACATCACCGTGCGCCTCGCCGTCCTGCTCACGGGCAACGGCGGAAAGCTCTCCGCGGGCGAGCGCCTGCTCGCGGCCGGAGAAGCCGCCGCGCGGGCGGGCGAGGAGCTCGCCGCGGGCTACGCCACCATCGAAGCCTCGCCGGACACGGTCGCCGAAAAGCTGGGGCGCATGGCGCTCGCCGTTT
>DYFX01000010.1:0-17461 GCA_020724945.1 Candidatus Paceibacter sp. | reverse complement strand
CTCGAAACCCCCTCGGACGAGCTCGCGGCCGTCCCGCTGCGCAGCCTTCCGGAGCCGTTCCGCGAACCGTTCGCGTCCGTCCGCGAGGATCTCGCGCGCGCGGTCTCCGACATCCGCCGGGCGTCGGCCTCGTCCGCCATCCTGCTCGACGCCATCGGCGCCGGCGGCAAGCGGCGCTACCTCGTCGTCTTCCAGAACAGCCACGAGCTCCGACCGACCGGCGGCTTCATCGGCTCCTACGCGCTCCTCGACCTCAAGGACGGATCCATCGAGAACATCGAGATCCCCGGCGGCGGCTCCTATGACCTCCGCGGCGGCCTCAACCAGCGCATCGAGGCGCCCGAACAGCTCCGCCTCGTCAACCCCCGCTGGGAGTTCCAGGACGCCAACTGGTTCGCCGATTTCCCGACCTCCGCGCGATCGCTGGTCTGGTTCTACGAGAAGAGCGGCGGCCCGACCGTCGACGGCGTCATCGCGGTCAACTCGAACATGATGGAGGGTCTTCTCGCCGCGGTCGGTCCGATCGAGATGCCGGAATACGGCAAGACGATCGACGCGGAGAACTTCCAGCGCGAGACCCAGATGTCCGTCGAGTACGAGTACGACAAGGAGACCAACCGGCCCAAACAGATCATCTCCGACATGGCGCCGAAGCTCCTCCAGAAGCTCGTCGACGCCGGCGCCGAGGACATGCCGAAGCTCGCGTCCGCGTTCGGCGACGCGCTGGCGAAGAAGGATGTGCAGGTCTGGTTCCGCGACGAACAGGCCCAGGCGGCGGCTTCCGGTTTCGGCTGGACGGGCGAACTCGCCCCGCCGGAGGACGGCGACTTCCTGGCCGTGGTCGACACCAACATCGCGGGCGGCAAGACCGACGGCGTCGTGAAGGCCGACATCCGCCACGAGGCGCGCATCGACGCGGCCGGCGCGATCGTCGACACCGTGACGATCACCCGCACCCATCGCGGCGTGAAAGGCGATGTCTTCACCGGCATCAAGAACATCGATTACCTCCGCGTCTATGTGCCGAGCGGCAGCGAACTCCTCTCCGCCGAGGGCTTCGAGGCTCCGGGCGAGGGATACTTCCTGCCGGAAGACGACACGCTCAAGCCGTCGACGCTCCTCGCCGCGGTCGAAGGGCGCACGCGGACGCATGAGGCTTCGGGGACGCGCATCACGGAGGAATCCGGACTGACCGTCTTCGGCAACTGGATCCAGCTCGAACCCGGCGAGACGCGCTCGGTGAAGATCAGCTACCGTCTGCCCTTCCGCGTGCAGGATCTCGTCCGCAAGCCCGAAACCCGTTTCGAACGGGTGCGCGAGGCGCTCGGCGCCTGGTCGCCCACGGCTTCGATGAAGCTCGTCGTCCGCAAGCAGCCCGGCGCGGTCGACCGGACCTTCGCGAGCCGCATCCATCTTCCGGAAGGCTGGAGCGTGCGATCGGCCATACCCGCCGAGGCGGCGCCCGACGGGAACGGACTGTCGCTCGAGACCGCGCTGGACCGTGATCTCTTCGTCGGCATGCTGCTCGTGAATCGCGATTGAACCCTATGGAGGAAATCGAAAAGAAGAATCGCGCCGAGGAGCTCGGCAAGGACCTCGAGAGCATCTATGCCGACCGCGACGGCAAGCTGCCGGATTTCACCCGTCTCGACGGGAAGCCGGGCAGCCGGCTGAAGTCGGCCGTCTTCGGCGCGGTGGCCGCCCTCGCCATCCTCGGCGGCGCGACCTGGGCCGGCCTGCTCTTCTTCTCGCGCACCTCCGGATTCACCGGCGAGCGCGTCGACCTGCGCGTCGAGACCTCCGAAGCGTTCGTCGCCGGCGCCGAGAGCGATGTCGTCATCCGTTACCGCAACGACGAACGCATCCCGCTGGCCCGCGCCGACATCGAGCTGCGCGCCCCTGCCGGATTCGAGATCGTCGGTTCCCAGCCCGCCTCCGCCGAAAGCGGGTCGTGGTCCGTCGGCTCGGTCGCGCCGGGCGCGGAGGGCGAGGTGCGCGTGCGCGGCTATGTCCGCGAGGAGCTCGACGCCGCCATGACCTTCGAAGCCAAACTGAACTACCGCCCCGCCGATTTCAACGCCGACTTCCAGAAGGTCGCCTCGCACACCGTGGTGATCGGCGAATCGGTGCTCGCGCTTGCCGGGACCGGGCCGGAACAGATGACGCCCGGCGACGAGATTGCCTTCATCTACGAATATTCAAACACTTCGGACGCCGCGCTCGAGGACATCCGTTTCGTCGTCGAACCGATCGAAGGCTTCATCTTCGCCTCGGCCGACCCGGCTCCGGACGAGGGGACGGCGCTCCGCTGGAGCATCCCGACGATCGAGGCGAACGCCAAAGGCACGATCGCCGTGAAGGGCACCTTCTCCGCGGCCTCGCGCGGCCCGAAGGCCTTGCCGGCGCGTATCGGCTTCGCGGAGGACGGCGGCGTCATGACGGTCGCCCGCACCGAGGCCGCGACCGAAGTCCTGAAGAGCGGCATCGACCTGGCGCTCATCGTGAACGGTTCCGATAAGCCGCCCGTCGCGTCGTTCGGAGACCAGCTCTTCTTCACCATCCGCTACGAGAACGCCGGCGATGTCACGCTCCGCGATGTCGCGCTCGTCGCCGATCTCCCCTCGGATCCGGCGTCCGGGCTCATCGACTGGGTCTCGCTGAAGGATGACTTGGAAGGCGTCCGCAAGGACTCCGCCATCACCTGGACGAAGAAGGAGATCCCGGAGCTCGCCGCCCTCGAACCGGGCGACAAGGGCGAGATCAACTTCTCCGTCCAGCTGGCGCGCAGGCCCGTCGCGGGACAGGCGACGGCGGCATATGTCGTGCGCGCGGCCGTCAGCGCCAGGATCGCGCGGGCGGGAAATGTCTCGGGAGCGCGTCAGGTGGACGCGATTCCCGTGGACATCCGCCTCCTGTCCGACGCCTCCTTCGCGGCGTTCGGGCGCTACTACTCGGAGGACGGCGTGCCGATCGGCGAAGGCCCCCTCCCGCCGAAGGTCGGCGAGCGCACGGTCTATCGCATCACCTGGGTCATCCGCAACAGCCTGCACGAGCTGACGAACCTTTCCGTCGCGACCCTGCTTCCGCAAGGCGTGAAGTGGACGGGTACGCCGCGCGAGGTGACGGCCGGCGCGCTCGACTTCGACGAGACCGGACGCAAGGTCACCTGGCGGCTGAACCGGATGCCGACATCCGTGCCGGAAATCATCGCGAGCTTCGAAGTCGAGGTCACGCCGGTCGCGGAGGACATCGGCAAGCTCCTCGACCTCACCGGAGACAACCGCTTCGAAGCGCTCGATAAGGAAGTGAACGCCGTCATCCTCAAGTCCCAGCCCGCGGTCGGCACCGATCTCATCGGGGACGAGGACGCCGCCGGCAAGGGCGTCGTCGTCGCGCCTTAGCGCGGGAGGTACTCCACGGAACGCACGCCCGGAAGCGCCGCAAGGCGCTTCTTCGTTTCCTCGAGATCGGCGTCCTCCGGCAGGACCGCTTCGTAGCGGAACAGGCCGTCATAGCGCGGCTCCAGGACGAGGCGCAGGCCCGCGACGGCGCGCTCGTGTTCGAGCGTCGGCTGTCCCGCGAAGGTCACGATGACGCGCCGGGCGTCGGCGAGGCCTCCGTCCGGGAGGCGGACGAAGCCCGGATCCGGGTCGCATGCCTTGCCGCAGGTCGCGACCCACAGGCGGCTGCGGCACTCGGTCGGCGACGACCGATCGCGCGGTGCGCGGATGGGACGAGCTTCGCAGCCGGCCGGGCACGCGGAACCGACCGCGACGGAAGCCGTGCGGCATTCGCGGTCCTTGAAGTCCAGCGCGCGGAGCGGCGAGCCGTCGGTGAGTACACCGAACCCGGCGACGAGGAGCGTCGCGCCGATCAGCAGGCGTACGGGAACGGTGCGCATACGCGGGCAGTATAGACGCGGCGAGGGCTCCGGGCAAGTTGACCGGAGCGCGATTTACCGGTACAACGGCTGTGCTTGAAGGCACCCGTAGCTCAGCTGGATAGAGCGCTTCCCTCCGAAGGAAGAGGCCAGACGTTCGAATCGTCTCGGGTGCACCATGCGAAAAACCGCGGTCATGCCGCGGTTTTCGTTTTCAGCGACCCCGGAGCTTCCGCGCGATCCGGTAGGCCGCGTACCAGCGGCGATCGATCGGCAGGTCATATGTGCCCGGATACGCGATGTAGTTCCCGCCGAACCCTTTCTTGAAACGCGTCACGCCTGCCCATGGATGGTTCTCGACGCCTTCCGGCGCGACGCCCCAGAAATCGTACTTCGTGTACCCCCACGACTTGGCGTCGAGCATCGCGGTCCAGTGGAGCAGCTGCGGCGCCATGAGTTCGCGGCGCGCGCGGCTGGAGGCGCCGTGCAGGTAGGTCGCGGTGTCGCCGAAGTAGATCATGAAGTTGGCGGCCAGCACGCGGCCGTCGTGCTCCGCGAAGACGAGCCGCGCGACCGGACGCGTCGATCCGTCCTTCGCCGGGTCGCCGGAAAGCGCCTCGAGCATCGAGCGGTAATATTCCTTGTCGTGCGCGCGGAAGCCGTCGCGCTCCGTCGTCTCTTCCAGCAGCGCCCAGAAGACATCGAGCGCTCCCGGATCGCGTTCGCCTGCGACAAAGGCCTTCACGCCCTTCCGCTCCGCCAGACGGATGTTGTAGCGCCACTTCTCGTGCATCGCCGCCAAGATCCCCTCGCGTTCGCGGCCGAGGTCGACGATCATGGTCTGCCCCGGCTGGACATCGCGGACCTTCACGCCGGCTTCCGGCTTCGCGGGCGGCTCGACGCGAAGGAACATCGCCTTCGCCACGGCGGAATCCATCTTCAGGGAGGGAAGCTCCCCGACGGGGCCCCGCGGGCAATACCAGTACGCCTTCCCGAACGGGAGCGGCATGCGGATGAGCTGCGCCATGCCGTCGCCTTCGCGAAGGCGCAGGACTTCGCGTCCGAGCGCGCGCTGGAATTCGCCCCATTGCCAGGACTGCAGGAAGCCTCCCCCGAGACGGAGGATGTCGAGGTTCCAGGCCGCGGCGTCGGAAGCGCGCTCGATCATCGGGAAAGCACCTTCAAGGCGGCGCGGATGCGCTCCTCCGTCGTGCCCTCCATCGCGCCGACGATCTCGCGGGCCTTGGCGCGCGGATAGCCGAGGTTCTCGAGCGCGGAGACGGCCTCGTCGCTGCCGCCGCCCGGTTCGTCGTCGGTGATGAGCTTGCCCTTGAGTTCGAGGATGACGCGCTGGGCGCTCTTGCGGCCGACGCCCTGGGCGCTCTCGAGGAACGCGACATCCCCGCTCTCGACCGCCTTGCGGAGGCTCTCGACCGGGCCGAGCGACATCAAGTGCAGGCCCATCTTGGGACCGACGCCGGAGACGGTGATGAGCTTCAGGAAGAAATCGAGTTCCTGCGCGGTGGCGAAGCCCATGAGGTCGCTGGCGTCCTCGCGGACGATGTGGTGCGTGTAGAAGCGGGCCTCCTTCCCCTTCTCGACGGACGCGATGAGATGCGTCGGAAGCTGGACGAGATAGCCGATATCGCCGCACAGCAAAATCACATGTTCCTTGCCCTTTTCGAGGACGGTCCCTTTCAGGTAGGCGATCATATACGGGCAGTCTACCGCCCATATCCTCGAATGAAAAGACCGCCCGATGCAGGGCGGTCAGTCGAAGGAGATGCCGTAGAAACGGACTTCCCCCTTCGCGGCGGGCAGGCGTTTGTCGCTCGTGCAGGCCGCGCAGGCCGGGAGGCGCACGGCCATGCCGGGCGCGAATTCGACCTGCGGATAGTGGGACGACATCACGCGGATGAAGTCCTCGGGCGGATAGGCGCCGCGCGCTTTGCACCTGGCGCAGTAGCTGCGGATCTCGCCGGGCGCGACGCACGCGTCGCAGAGGGGGTGGGCGTGGCGCGTCCTTGCCGTCTGTCCGCAGCAGACGCAGGGTTTCGCGTCGGCCAGGACGGGTTCGGATGCGTCGACCATCGAAAAGACCTCCGTTCAAAAGGACGGAGGACTTTGCCACGAAATCGCTTCCTTGTCAAGCCGCCCGGCGTCCGCGGCGGCGCTCGACCTCTTCGTTCAGCCGCCGTTGCAGGCGCGACGCGATGTCGGCGCCGATCGCGTCGATTTCCTCGAGGTAGGCGTCGGATTCCTGTCCGGCGTCCGGAAGCTCTCCGACGATGACATCGGCCTTCCACCCCTCCTTCTGCTTCTCCTTGTTGAGCGTGGCGTCCAGCGTCACCCGGGCATAAGCCCCGGTCTTCGGGTCGGTCAGCTCGAAGAACGCGTCGACGCCGAACTTATGGTCGATGACGGTGCCGACCGCGCTGTAGAATTTCAGCTCGTCGTTCTCGTCGGTGATGCCGAGCGCGTCCTCGACGGCGACGCGCAGGTCCGTCGACATCGAAGTCTCGCCGCGCGTCTCCTGTCCGGCGCCCAAATAGTTCCGCTTGAACGCCTCATAGACCTGGCCGACGCTCCTGAAGCGCCCGCGCTCATCGACGCCGATCTTGTCGAGATCGAGCAGGAACTGCGGATTGACCTGCGCCGTGCCGAACAGCCGGCTTTCGAAGGTGCGCCCCGTGTCGCCTCCGGACCTGAACTCTCGTCCCATATGCGTGATCGGTATTCAGTCCAGACTTAAAGATGCCAGGCGTCCGCTTTTCCCGCCGGCAGGAGCGCGGCGAGGGCGGAGAGGTCTTCCTTGGCGTAGCCGGGGTAGTGGCGTTCGACGAGATCGGCGTTCTCGTCGAACTTCTCGACCAGCTGGCGGATGGCGGCGCGCTTGATGTCGAGCAGGCGCGGACGCGTCTCTTCCGGATACGCCATCGTCTCTTCGACGATCGCGGACGCGCGGCTCCGGAGTTCTTCCTGCGTCGGTCGTGCCATAGTGAAGCCATTCTATCATTTTTCAGGCCTTTTTTCAAGAGCGAAAAAACGGCCGTCAGGCCGCCTTCCCCGTCGCGCGCGCGACGATGTCGGGGATGTCGGCTTCCGTCACGCCGCCCAGCCAGATATCGTCAGGCATGATCGCGACCGTGACGCCGTCGGAACAGCGATCGAGGCAGCCGCTTTTCGAGACGCGGACCGTCAGGTCCGCCTTCTTCATCTCTTCCTTCAGCTTGGCATGCAAGGCCGACGCGTCTTTCATGGCGCAGCATTCCTTGCCGTTCTCCTTCAGGTTCGTGCAGACGAGCACGAGCTTGCGATATTTCTTTCCGATGTCCTGCATAGCGGGTCCACCGTACAGAAAAAAGCGCCCCGTTTCAAGGGCGCTTGGGAGTCCGGCCGCCGTCCTGCATGCCCGCCTCATAGGCGGTCATGACGACTTCGCGAAGGAACTCCGCGAGGCAAGTCAGGCGCGGGTCGCCGAGGCGGCGCTCCATCATGACGAGGAGCTCGAGATAGTTCCGTCCGGACCGCGAGAGCTCCGGCTGGATGACCGTCTCCATCGTCGTGACGGCCTGCGCGTTCTTCGCGTTCCAGGCGGCCTTCACGCCCTCCATGGGTCCGCCGTCGAAATCGACGATGCATTGGCGCCCGGAACCGTCCTTGTGCAGGCCGATCCAGAACCGCAGCGGGGCATGCTCTTCCTTGGACATCTTTCCTCCTGGCGCGATTTCACCGGAAACGGGCCTTTCGGTCAAGCGCGCTCCGCATGCTACACTGCTCATGAAATACCCTATGCACACACTCTTCTCCAAGACGGCCGTCCTCGCGGCCCTGCTCGTGCTCGTCGGCGCCGGTTGCGGCGCGAAACAGGCCGGTACGCCGGAATCGCCCTCGGCGGCGAACCCCCTGGCCGGCATCGCCTGCCCGTACGACGACAAGGATCTCTGCCGGTTCATGATGAACTGGAAGGAGGCGCCGTCCTACGCATCGACGATGACGACGCAGGCGCCGGGCGAAGCCCTCATGACGACGGAGATGAAGAGCGCGGACGGAGGCAAGCGGACGAGCATGCTCTCGCGCCAGGGCGGCAAGGAAGTCGCGCACATGATCCAGATCGACGGCACGACCTTCATGCGTGATTACGAGTCGGGCGTCTGGTGGAA
This sequence comes from Candidatus Paceibacter sp., assembly GCA_020724945.1. GTDB lineage: Bacteria > Patescibacteriota > Patescibacteriia > SG8-24 > DYFX01 > DYFX01. The sequence continues at coordinate 9,418 of DYFX01000010.1, read as the reverse complement.
GTTCCCGCCCCAGGAAGCCGTCGCGCCCGAGGCCGGCGTCCCGGAGATCGACATCGCCTACGACGAGGACGGCGACATCGTCGAGGATACGACCGTCTACGAGAAACAGGGCAAGGAGGCCTGCGGCGACCGCACCTGCCTCAAGTACAAGGTCACGGATCCCTCGTATCCCGAGGTTTCCTACTGGTGGTTCGACGACCGGGACTACATGATGCGCAAGATGCGCACCGAGTCGCCGGACGGAGGCTGGTTCGAGATGACCGTCACGCCCGGCAGCGTGACCGTCGAGGCTCCGACCGGCACCATCCAGGAAATCGGCGCGGACGCCTACGACCCGTTCGGCCAGATGACGCCGGAGGAGAAGCGCAAATTCGAAGCCATCCAAGCCGAGATCGAGCAGTACGCCAAGGACTACGACATCCCGCTCGAGTGAGCGCGAACGGAAACGCCCGGTCACATGACCGGGCGTTTTTCTCACTTCTTGACGATGCCGAACTTCAGCTTCGCGCCGTGCGCCTCCACCTCTCCCGTCGCGAGCGCGCCGTCGAGGCCGTCCTTCAGGCCGTCGGCCTTCACATCGGCCAGGACGGCCGTCCCGTGCGCATCGAGCGCTTCCTTCCAGAAGCCCTCGAGCCCTTCGGTCAGGAGCGTGACGCGGTCCTGGATCGAGAGCTTGGCCTCCTTGCGGAGCGCGTTCGCGGCGCGCGTGAGTTCGCGGGCCGCGCCTTCGCGCTTCAGCTCCGGCGTGAGCTCCGTATCGAGCTCGACCTCGAACTCGTCATCCTTCTCGTAGGTCGCCTCCTTGACATTCACCTCTTCGGCGACGATGCGGAGCATCCAATCCTCGAACGGCCATTCCGATTCGATCTCCAGCCTGGAGAGCGCCTGGCGCACGTTGATGCCGGCTTTGGCGCGCTTCTCGAGGCCCATCGAGCAGGCCTGGCGCACGCGCTTCATCTGCGAGACGAGGTTCTCGTCGACGGCTCCGGCTTCCGGCCAGTCCTCGAGGTGCACCGATTCCTTCCCGCCGCCGAGTTCCTGATAGAGGCCTTCCGCGACATGCGGCGTGAAGGGCGCGAGCAGCTTCGAGACGGTCAGTAGGCAGTGGCCGAGCGTGGCGACCGCGGAGGCCTTCTCCTCGTCGGTGCCGTTCTTGAAGCGGTCGCGCGAGCGGCGCAGGTACCAGGTGGAAAGGTCGTTCGCGAAGTCGGCGATGGCGCGCCCGGCGGTGACGACATCGAACTTCTCGAGGCTCTCGGTGACGGCCTTCGTGACGGCGTTCAGCTCCGAGATGATCCAGGCGTCGAGCGTGTGCGCGGGTTTCGGCGCGGCGGCGAGCGCCTTCGCTTCGCCGGCGTACATCTTCCAGAATGAGAGGACGTTCCAAAGGATGAGGAAGAGCTTCTTCACCACGCCGTCGACCTCCTTCTCGTCGAAGCGCTTGGCTTCGCCGGGCTGGTTCACGGTGTAGAGGTGGAAGCGGACCGCGTCGGCGCCGTACTTGGCGAACATGTCCCACGGGTTCACGACATTGCCCTTCGACTTCGACATCTTCTGGCCCTTGGCGTCGAGGAGGTGGCCCAGGCAGATGACATTCCTGTACGCCGGCTCCTTGCCGAGAAGCGTCGAGACGGCGAGCAGCGTGTAGAACCAGCCGCGCGTCTGATCGATGGCCTCCGAGATGAAATCGGCCGGGTAGGCGGCTCCGCCGTCCACCTTCTCCTTGTGCTCCATCGGATAATGCCACTGCGCGAACGGCATGGCGCCCGAATCGAACCAGACATCCATGACCTCGGGGACGCGCTTCATCTCCTTGCCGCACTCGCACCCGATCGTGACGGCGTCGATGAACGGCTTATGGACGTCGAGCGCGCCCTTGTGGTCGAACGGCCAGTTCGGGACGGAGAGCTCGCGGTACGATCCCGTCGTCGGATACGATTCGCCCATCTCGTCGAGCGCCTCGGCGGACCACTTCCCCGCGAGCGCGGTCTCCAGGATCCAGAGCGGGTCGCCGTGCGAGACGATGACGATGGTCTTGCCCTGGTGCGCGCGGTCGAGTTCGAGCACGGTTTCCACCATGCGGGCGCGGACATCCTCGTAGCTCTCTCCCCCTTCGACCGGCGTCGAGATCTTCTTCTCCGTCGAGGGGTGCGCCGCGTTGTAGTCGGTCTCGCTCTTGCCGTTCCAGACGCCGAAATCCATCTCGCGCAGGCGCGGTTCGTAGACGAGTTCGGCACCGGTCATCTCCTTGATGAGCTCGGCGGTCTGCTTGGTGCGGTTGAGGTCGGAGGCGACGATGAGGTCGACGCCCTCCTTCTTGAGCGCCTCGGCGGTCTTCGCGACCTGGGCGCGGCCCTCGTCGGTGAGGTGCACATCGCCGTTCTTCTCCGGCCACGAGGACAGGAAGCCTTCGTGGTTCGAGACGGCCTGGCCGTGGCGCGCGATGAAGAAGCGGTTCTTGCGGAAGCGGCGCTCGTTCATCTCCGCGAACGAACCGACGGCGCGGACTTTTCCGCATTCGCACTCCCAAAGCGGCAGCGGCGTGCCCCAATACCGGTCGCGCGAGATGGCCCAATCCTTGATGCCGCGCAGCCACTCCCCGAAGCGGCCTTCCTTGATGTGCGCCGGCTCCCAGTTGATCTTCTCGTTGTTCGCGACGAGCTCCTTCTGCAGCTTGCTCATGGCGATGAACCACGAGTCCTTCGGGTAGTAGAGGAGCGGCGTCGAGCAGCGCCAGCAGAACGGGTAGTCGTGGGTGTACTTCTCCTCCTTATGGAGGAGGCCGCGCGCTTCGAGGTCCGCGATGATGCCGGGGTCGGCGTCCTTCACGAACTTGCCGGCCCAGGGCGCGACTTCGGGGATGAAGGCGCCGTCGAGGCCGACCGTCATCAGCACGGGGAAGTCGTTCTCCTTGATGACCTGCATGTCGTCCTCGCCGAACGGGGCCATGTGCACGATGCCGGAACCGTCGGTGGTCGAGACGAAGCTGCCCGGCACGACGCGATGCGCCGGCTTCGAAAGCGGCAGGAACGAGAAGAGCGGCTCGTATTCCATCCCGACGAGTTCGGAACCCTTCATCACCTCGACGATCTCCGCGTCGCCCAGCACCGACAGGCGATCCTTCGCGAGGATGTAATCGACGCCGTCCTTCTCGGCCTTCACGTATTCGATGTCGGGACCGACGGCGAGCGCGGTGTTGGAAGGCAGCGTCCAGGGCGTCGTCGTCCATGCGAGGAAGTAGGTGTCCTTCTCCCCCTTCGCCTTGAAACGGACATAGAGCGAGGTCTCCGTCACCTCCTTGTAGCCTTGCGCGACCTCGTGCGACGAGAGCGCCGTGCCGCAGCGGGCGCAGTACGGGACGATCTTGTGCCCCTTATAGAGGAGGCCCTTCTTCTCGATTTCGGAAACGATGTTCCAGACCGACTCGACATACCCGTTCTCATAGGTGACATACGGGTGCTCCAAATCGACCCAGTAGCCCATGCGCTTGGTCATGCGCACCCACTCGTCGAGGTAGGTCCAGACGGATTCGCGGCACTTCTCGTTGAACTTCTCGACGCCGTAGGCTTCGACATCCTTCTTGTTCTTGAGGCCGAGCTGTTTCTCGACCTCGAGCTCGACGGGCAGGCCGTGCGTATCCCAGCCAGCCTTCCGATCGACGCGGTAGCCCCGCATCGTCTTGAAGCGCGGGATGAGGTCCTTGAAGGCGCGGGCCAGGACATGGTGGATGCCCGGCTTGCCGTTGGCCGTCGGCGGCCCCTCGAAGAACACGAAATCGCCCTTCGGGGCGTCCTTCTCGAGCGTCTTCCTGAAGATGCCCTTTTCCTCCCATTCTTTCAGGAGTTTTTCTTCGAGTTCGGGGAAATTCGGTGCGGCCATAGGTTTCAGCGTATATGAAGGTACATTAGAGGGGTTTCCCCGCCTTGTAAATGGTCGGAATGCTGTATAATGGGGCCATATGATCTACCTCGGTTCCGACCATGCCGGGCACGAGCTGAAGCTGGAAGTCGGCGCGTACCTGGAAGAACGCGAGTTCGAATACCGCGACCTCGGCAACACCTTCAACGACCCGGATGACGATTACCCCGACTACGCCTTCGCGGTGGCCGAAGCCGTCGCCAAGGAGGAGGACGCGTTCGGCATCCTCGTCTGCGGGTCCGCCCAGGGCGTCTGCATCGCCGCCAACAAGGTCAAGGGAGTCCGCGCCGTGGCCGTCCTGACGCCCGATGAGGCCCGCCTCACCCGTGAGCACAACGCGGCCAATGTGCTGTGCCTGCCGGGCTGGAAGGGCGCCATCGAGGACCTGAAGCCCGTCATCGACGCGTTCCTCACCACGGAATTCACGGGCGAGGAGCGCCATGTCCGCCGCATCAATAAGATACGCGAATACGAAGACAATGCCCGTTGAGATCATCCCCGCGATCCTCGCGAAGGACGAGAAGGAACTGCGCCGCAAGGTCGAATCCGTGGAAGGCCTGTGCGAGACGGTGCAGATCGATGTCATGGACGGGAAGTTCGTCGACAACGCCACCTGGGCCGATCCGGACCGCTTCCGCAAGATGCCGCTTCCGATGCCGTATGAGGTGCACCTGATGGTGGCCGATCCGCTCGAGCGGCTCGACGCCTGGTCGCTCGCCGGGTGCCAGCGCGCGCTGATCCACGCGGAATCGGTCGACGACCTCGCCGAGGCGCTCCGCACCGTGAAATCGTACGGCATGGAGGCCGGCATCTCCGTCAATCCGGAAACGCCCGTCTCCGCCATCGAGGACGCCGTCGCCGAGGCGGATGTCGTCCAGGTCATGGGCGTGCATCCGGGCTGGATGGGGCAGGAGTTCCAGGAAGTCGCGGTCGAGAAGGTGGCGGAACTCCGCGAGAAGTTCCCGGAGCTCATCATCGAAGTCGACGGCGGCGTCTCGGTGGGCGTGGCGCGGAGGCTCGCCGACGCCGGCGCGGATCGTCTCGTCTCCGGCAGCGCGGTCTTCAACTCCGGCGCGCCCGCCAAATCGCTCGATGCGCTCCGCGCGGATGTGGAGTTCGAGGAGTGATATGGCGAAGCACGCGCGCGACCCTTTCGCCGTCGCCGTCCTCCTCTTTTCCCTCCTGCTCGTGACGCTGCTGCTCTTCCTGCTCGCGGCCGCCGTCCGGAAGGAAGCCGCCGAGCGGCGCGCCGAGCGCTTCGTTCCGCCCGGTTGGTCCGAACCGACCTACCCTCCCCCCTCGAAAAATTGACCGGAATAGGCCTGAAAAAGCCCCTTGACGAGGGGCTTTTTTTCGCGTATATTAGCGTTTTAATGAATATCCGATGCGCGACTTCATCCGCCTCCTCATCACCCTGCTGACGCCGTACCGGAAGACCATTTTTTGGTGTTCCGCGCTTGCGATCGCGGCGGCGGGCGCCGCGATGATCGGACCGATCGTCCTCGGCCGGGCCGTGGATGTGGCGCGTGAAGGCGGCACGGCGGCTATCGCCGTCGCCGGCATCGCCGGCTGGCTTGCCATCGAATACGCCGGCGAAGCCATCCGCAACTACCTGGGCCGGCGCGGCTCGATGATCGCGTACGAGTCGGTCTCGCGCCACAAGCTCGAAGCGGTCGACGCGCTCCTGCGCAAGCCGCTCTCCTTCCACTATGCGCGCAAGAGCGGCGATATCACCGAGAAGCTCTCCTCCTTCGAGACCGAGACGGAGAATGTCATCGCCGATGTCATCTTCGACCTGGCGCCCGCCCTCCTCGCGATGGCGGCGATGCTGGGATACCTGGCATGGCTCGATTGGCGCGTGGCGGCGCTCCTGGCCGCGACCGTCTTCGCGGCCGTCTGGTACAAGTACCGCCTCCTGCCGAAGGCCCTCGAGAGCCAGATGGTCTGGCGCGCCGCCGCCCGCGAGGTCAGCTCCACGGCATGGGACGCCATCAAGAATGTCCTGGTCGTGAAGTCCAACGCCGCCGAGAAGTCCATCGGCGCGCGCCTCGTCGGACTGCGCCGCACGATGCTCGAGAAGATCGACGCCGATGTCCGTTTCGACGAACGCATGTTCACCCGCCAGAGCCTCATCATCCGCGGCGGCTCGGCGTTGACGCTCCTCGTGGCGCTCCTCAACGTGCGCAGCGGCGGCTTCAGCTTCGGCGATTTCACCGCCGTTTCGGCCTACACCTTCGGCATCTTCGGCTATGTGCGCTACATCCAGTGGCAGATGCGCACGCTGACGCGCGCCTCGGCCACCTACATCGACATGCGCGACATGCTCCGCGCGCCCGCCGAGGATTACGCTTCCGGCCGCCCGGTCGCGCTCAAGGGCGGCGTCGAGATGCGCGGCGTCCGCTACCGCTACCGCGAGGATGTGCCGGTCATCGAGGATGTGTCGTTCAAGGTGGAGCCCGGCGAGCGCGTCGCCATCGTCGGCGAGTCCGGCGAGGGCAAGACCACGCTCATCGACCTCATCGGCCGCTATCATCTCGCCCAGGAAGGCGCGCTCCTCTACGACGGCATCGATGCCCGGGAGGTGAACCTGGAATCGCTCCGCGAGCAGATCGGCCTCGTGCCCCAGGACCTGCCGCTGCTCCACGAGTCGCTCGGCGAGAACATCCGCTTCGGCAAGCTCGATGCGACGGACGAGCAGGTGCAGGCCGCCGCGAAGCTCGCGAGCCTCGACGCCTTCATCGCCACGCTTCCGGACGGATACCGCACGCTCGTCGGCGAGCGCGGCCTCAAGCTTTCGGGCGGCCAGCGCCAGCGCGTCGCCCTGGCCCGCGCCTTCATCCGCGACCCGAAGATCCTGATCCTCGACGAACCGACCTCCAACCTCGACAGCAGGACCGAGGAGCAGATCCAGCGCTCGCTCGAGACGCTGATGAAGGGCCGCACGACCTTCATCATCGCCCACCGCCTGCGCACCGTGCGCGACGCCGACCGCATCCTGGTGCTGAAGGGCGGCCGCATCGTCGAGCAGGGACGCCACGAGGAACTCGTCGCGAAGGGCGGCGCCTATGCGGCGCTGCTGCGTTCGCAGGCGGGCCTCGTCGCTCCGGACGAGGCGAAGAAGGCCGAGGAAGCGCGAGAAGACGAGGAAACCGCCGGATGATCGGCGGTTTTTCCGTTGTGGTATACTGGCGCATATCCAGGAGGATTATGGGACACCTCAGCGACAAGCGCATCAAGGAGCTCGAAGTGCTGGCCAACCGCCTGCGCCGCCATGTGATCGAGATGGTCGCGCACGCGGGCTCGGGCCACCAAGGAGGACCGCTCGGCATGGCGGATGTCTTCGCCGTGCTGTATTTCGAGGCTCTCAAGCACGACCCGAAGGAGCCGGAGTGGGAGGATCGCGACCGGCTCATCCTCTCGAACGGACACACCTGCCCGATCCGCTACGCCGCCATGGCCGAGGCCGGCTACTTCCCCGTCGAAGAGCTGAAGACCCTGCGCCGTCTCGGCACGCGGCTTCAGGGCCACCCCGAACGGACGAAGCTTCCGGGCGCGGAGACGACGTCCGGCCCGCTCGGCGCCGGACTGGCCCAGGCCGCCGGACTCGCCTACGCCGCCAAGATGGACAAGAAGAAGTGGCGCGTGTTCTGCCAGACTTCCGATGGCGAGCACGAGGCCGGTCTCCACTGGGAAGCGATGCTCTTCGCCGGCAAGAACCGCCTCGACAACCTCGTCTGCATCGTCGACCGCAACAACATCCAGATCGACGGCCGGACGGAGGACATCATGCCGCTCGAGCCGTTCCGCGAGAAGTACGAGGCCTTCAACTGGCATGTGCTCGAATGCGACGGCAACAATGTCAGCGCCGTCGTCGACGCGCTGGAGGCGACCAAGTCGCTGTTCGACAAGCCGATCTGCCTCGTCACGCATAATGTTCCGGGCAAGGGCGTCTCCTACATGGAGAACAACCATCTCTGGCACAGCCAGCCGTTCAAGCCCGGCGAGGCCGAGGCGGCCGTGAAGGAGCTCGACGAGACCCGCGCGCGGCTGGAAACCGAACTTGCCAAGCTATGATCCGCAAGGAAGCCAGGCTGGTCGAAAACCTCCTCGACCCGAAGATCCCCCAGAAACCGACGCGCGACGGGTACGGCTTGGGCGTCGTCGACGCCGCCGAGAAGGATCCGAATATCGTCGTCGTCTGCGCCGACCTGACGGAATCGACCCGCAACCTCGATTTCAAGAAGCGTTTCCCCGACCGGTTCATCCAGGTCGGCGTGCATGAGCAGTTCCTGGCGGCCGGAGCGGCCGGCCTGGCGATGGGCGGCAAGATCCCGTTCATCACCTCGTACGCGATGTTCTGCCCGGGGCGCGCCTGGGAACAGGTCCGCACCAACATCTGCCTGAACGAGACGAACGTGAAGATCGTCGGCAGCCATGCGGGCGTCTCGGTCGGCCCGGACGGCGCCACGCACCAGGCCATCGAGGACATCGCCATCATGCGGCCGATCCCGAACATCACGATCGTCGCGCCCTGCGACGCCGTCGAGGCCCGCAAGGCCGTCGTGGCCGCGGCCCGCTGGGAAGGCCCCGTCTACCTGCGCTTCGCCCGCGAGAAGACGCCAGTCTTCACCACCGACGATTCCCCGTTCGAGATCGGCAAGGCGGCCACCTTCCGCTCCGGCAAGGATGTCGCCATCGTCGCCTGCGGTTCCTTGGTCCATAACGCGCTCCTGGCCGCCGAAGAGCTGGCCGAGGAAGGCCTCGATGTGATGGTCGTGAACATGCATACCGTGAAGCCGCTCGACGAGAAAGCCGTCCTGCACGCGGCGGAAGCCTGCGGCGCGATCGTCACCGTCGAGGAGCATCAGATCACCGGCGGGCTCGGCGGCGCCGTCGCGGAGTGCCTCGCCAAGACCCATCCGACGATCCAGGAATTCGTCGGCGTCCCGAACGCCTTCGGCGAATCCGGAGCCCCGACCGAGCTCATCCGCCACTTCGGCATGGATGTCCCCGCCATCAAGAAGGCGGTCAAGAAGGCCCATAAACGCAAGACGAAAGCCTGAACGAGACGCCCCGAACGGTCGGGGCGTTTTATGTTATACTTCGAGCGAAATCCCTATCTTCCGCCTATGCCCAAACGCCAGAAGCCCGTGTACGACATGATCTCGGTCGGCGACGCGACGCTCGATGTCTTCGTCAGCCTCGTCGAAGCCTCGGTCCTCTGCAACATCCAGAAGGATGTCTGCCAGCTCTGCCTTTCCTACGCCGACAAGATTCCGGTCGAGAAGGTCCAGCGCGTCATCGGCGGCAACGCGGCCAACAACGCCGTCGGGTCGTCCCGCCTCGGGCTCAAGGCCGCCTTCTATTCGATCGTCGGCAACGACGAGACCGGCAAGCAGATCATGGAGACGGTCAAGCGCGAGAAGGTCTCCTGCGAGTATGTCCATGTCGACAAGAAGCAGGAATCGAACTACTCCGTCGTGCTCAACTACAAGGCGGA
>DYFX01000009.1 GCA_020724945.1 Candidatus Paceibacter sp. | reverse complement strand
AACCCGGCATGCGGGTCCTCGATCTCGGCTGCGGCTACGGACGCCTCGCCAAGTATCTGCTCCCGGCCGTCGCGCTCGATGCCTATGTCGGCATCGACTGCTCGCCGGTCATGCTGAAGAAGTTCCACGAGCGCTACGCCGCCTCGGACGCCGAGCGCGGCACGCCGCTCGTGCTCGTGCGCGGCGACATCGACCGCCTTCCGCTCCGCGACGCCTCCGTCGACGCCTGCATCGTCTCGGCGGTCTATCTCCACAACCATAAGGATGTCACGCGCCGCTCGCTCTCCGAGGTCCGCCGCGTGCTGCGTCCGGGCGGCAAGCTCCTGATCGTCAGCTCGTTCCCGAACGCGGCCGGTCTTCCGGGCCTGCAAGGCCGCGCCTATCTCGCGTATCTCGGTCTCGTCGGCAGGGGCGCCAAGAACGGCCCCGTGCGACACTTCTCGCGCGAGGAAATCCAGGAACTCCTGTCCGGTTTCCGTAATGTCGAGATCGTCCCGATGGGATTCGCCGTCTTCCCGAAGGTGGTCCTGGGCATGCCTGCCCCGCTGCGCGCGCCGTACCGCCGCTTCGTCGATCGCGTCCATGCCACCCTCGCCAAACGGTTCGCGCAGTCGGCGCGGGAACGGAACTGCGTGCACTTCGATGTCGTCGCGGAAGCCTGAAGCGCATGCTGAAGACACGCATCATCACGGCAGGCATTTCGTCGGCGATCGTTCTTGGGCGCGTCGGCGCCGTCCATCTTGAGGTTTCGCGCCCGGTTGCCAATCGAGGTCGGAGCGACTACGCTGGCGATATTCACTTCACGGATCGTCACGGCCTATGAGCTCCGAAAAAGGCAAGAACGAGAAGGCGTCCCCGTACCCGCTTGCCGCGCGCGGGGCCAAGGAGGACACGAAGGTCGCCGCTCGCGGCGCGGTCTTCGGCGCGGAACGGCTGGCGATCATCGCCGGGCCCTGCGCCGTCGAGACGGAGGAACAGGTCTTGACCGTCGCCGGACGCGTGCAGGCCGCCGGCGCGACGGCGCTTCGCGGCGGGGCCTATAAGCCGCGCAGTTCCCCGTACAGCTTCCAGGGACTCGAAGAGAAAGGACTTGAGATCTTGGCGCGCGTGCGCGAGAAGACGGGCCTGCCGATCGTCACCGAAATCATGGACGCGCGCGCGATCCCGCATTTCCTGAAGCATGACATCGATGTCCTGCAGGTCGGCGCGCGCAACATGCAGAACTTCACCCTGCTCAAGGAACTCGGCGCGCTCCGCAAGCCGGTACTGCTCAAGCGGGGCATGGGTTCGTCCGTGACCGAACTCCTCCAGGCGGCCGAATATGTCCTTCATGGCGGCAACGAGGATGTCATCCTCTGCGAGCGCGGCATCAGCACCTTCGAGAAGTCGACCCGCGCGACGCTCGACATCTCCGCCATCCCCGTCTTGAAGAAGGAGACCCACCTTCCGATCATCGTCGATCCCAGCCATGCGGCCGGGCGTCCGGACATCATCCCCGCGCTCGCCCGCGCCGCCGTCGCGGCCGGCGCGGACGGCCTGATCGTCGAAGTGCACCACGATCCCTCACACGCGTTGTGCGACGGCGCACAGGCGCTTCTTCCCGATGCCTTCGCCGCGATGATGGACGATGTCCGCCGCGTGGCCGCCGCCGTCGGACGCGAAGCCTGAACCTCCTCTATGCCTGAAGATCGCAAGAAGGTGCTGGGCGTCATCCCGGCGCGCCTCGGCTCGTCGCGCATCGCCGAGAAGATGCTGAAGGACATCGCCGGCAAGCCGCTCATCCGCTGGACGGTGGAGCGCACGCTGAAGGCGAAATCGTTGGACGCCCTCCTGGTGGCCACGGATTCGGAGCGCATCGCGGAGATCGTCCGTCCGCTGGGCGTCCCCGTGATGATGACGCCGCCGGAGCTCCCGACCGGCACCGACCGCGTGGCCTATGCCGTGGAGCGCTTCCTTGACTTTTCGCCGGAAATCGTGGTGAATATCTGGGGCGATGAACCGCTCTACCCGCCCGAAGCCATCGACCTCTGCGTCGCCATGATGCTCGAGGACGAGAAGCTTCCGGTGGCCGGCGTCGCCGACCTCATCGAGGATCATGCGATGCGCGACGCGCCCAGCATCGTGCAGGTGCTGACCGACCTCCAGGGCTACGCCTTGAGCTTCACGCGCGCCGCCGTCCCGTACCGCCATAACAAGGACGCGTCATATTCCGACTATCATGTCATCGGCGTGATGGCGATGCGGCGCGAGTTCATCAGGACCTTCCTGACGCTCCCGCAGACCCCCATCGAACGGATGGAAGGCGTCGAGCAGATGCGCATCCTGGAGCACGGCTATCGGATGCGCATGGTGAAGGGAAAGTTCCATAACCTCGGCGTGAACACGCCGGAGGAGCTGGAGCAGGTGCGCGCGATGATGAAGGGACGACCCGCCGAAAGAGGAGACGCGACATGAACGACATGAAGAAGACCCTGGAAGAGGCCGCGCGCGGCGTGCGCCTCGTCGTGACCGATGTGGACGGCGTGCATACGACCGACCATGTCACCATCTTCGGCCGTCCGGAAGGCGGCGCCGAGCTGCCCTTCGGCCTGCATGTCGCCGGCACGGTCCGGCGCCTCGCTCCCTGCGACGCCGACGGCGCTCCGGAGGAGATGCACTACCTCGCGAGCGCCGACGACGGCCGCATCGAAGGCTACCGCTTCTACACGCGCGACGGCATCGCCGTGAAGGAGTGCAAGCGCCACGACATACCCGTCGTCTTCATGACGGGCCGGAGCTCTCCGGCCGTGCGCCAGCGCGCCAAGGATCTCGGCGTCGACCTGCGGTACGGCGTGGCCGACAAGGTCGCCGAAGTCGAAGGCATCCTCGCCGCGCTCGGGGTCGGCTGGGACGAGCTGTTCTTCATGGGCAACGATGTCCAGGACCTCGCCCTCATCCGCCGCGCCGGCTTCTCGGCCGCTCCGGCGGACGCCGCCGCGGAGGTCCTCAAGGAGGCGATGCTCGTCACCGGACGGAACGGCGGCGACGGCGCCGTCCGCGAGGCCATCGAATTCGTCCTCGGGGCGAAAGGCCTCTGGCAGAAGATCGTCGAGCGCGAACGCACGCTCGGCTGAACCTCCCCGACGGGGCCGCATCGCGGCCCCTTTTCGATACGCTGGCGCGGCACATGATATGATTGGCGCCTATGGAAGCCTCGGCGCAAGCCCTCCAAGACCTGAAGGCGTTCAACCGCATGGTCGCCGGACACCCCATGCTTTCGGCCCGATTGATCCGCGGCGAGCATCACCACCTGCAATGGCAGCAAGCCTCGCTGTTTCTCGCCTGGCGCGCGTATCGGGCACGCCCGCCCGGAACGCCCTGGGCGCCCGCGCGCCGCACGACATTCCGGATGTCCGTTTCGGTGTCGGTCGCGCGGGCGCTGACGGCTTGCGCGACGCTGACGCGCAAAGCCGATGTCCTCGTCTTCGGCGTCGACAAGATCGCCGCGCCATCCGGCAGGGATTTCCGCATCGAAGGCCTGTACCGCTTCCTCGAAGATCGCCGTATCCCGTATGTCGATGCGTTCCATACGAGGCTGGGCCGGGCGTTCTACCGCAACGCATGGATCCGAAGGCGTTGCGCCATCTACCACGAGGCGCTCGTTTTCTCCGCCTCCCCCCGTCCCGGGTCGGACGATCTCCGCATCGCCGCCTCCCTGCCGTGCGACGGCTTCGCCGCGGCCGACCGCCCGTTCGTCCGCGCCCTGGCGGAGACCGCTTTGCGGAGGGCCGTCGCGTCGCCATCCGTCGTCCGTCGGTACGCCCGCATCCTCGCACGGCTCCGGCCCCGCGCGATCCTCGCGATCGATGACACGCGGTACTATCACGAGCTCGTCGCCGCCGCCAGGACGCTCGGCATCCCGTCCTACGCCTTCCAGCACGGGCATTTCACGAAGTATCACGCGGGCTGGTTGAAGGCGGATGCCGGTCCGGGCGACGACATCCGGCCGGACCGCCTGTTCGTCTGGAGTCCGTACTGGAAGAAGGAGCTCCTGCGGCTCGGCACGAACTTCAAGGAAGAAGAGATCGCCGTCGGCGGCGATCCGAAGGGCGGCGCGCCGAAGCCGGAAGCCGCGCCGTATGCGCCTCCGCACGAAAGCGGACGCATCGAGCTCCTCGTGCCGTTCGAGTCGGATGCGCCCCACGGCGAGATCGCGAAGGCGCTCGCGTCGATCCTCGCGACCGGTCGCGTGAAGATCTGGTTGAAGACGCGTCCGGACTGGGACAAGGAGAGCCAGCTTCGGGCCTACGGTTTCGCCGAGAGCGATCCGTCCCGCGTGGAGGCGATCGACGATCCGGCGCGCGTGCGGAAGGGCGTCCACGCCGTCGTCGGCGTCTTCACCTCGTATCTGTACGAAGCCGTCGCGATGCGGAAGCCCGTCTTCGTCCTGAAGACATCCCACGACGGGGGAGAGGGCATGATCGTGAACGGATTGGCGGACGCGTTCGATGCCGCCGGACCCGATGCGGTCGATCGGCTCATTTCAGCCTGTCGCGCGGCCGCGCCGAAGCTGGAATCGCGCGCGGAAACCTACTTGCGAGGCATGGGCGACCTCACGACGACGCTGGAGGCGTTGCTGCCGGAGGCATGAAGGACGGCGCGGATGAACGGGTGAGGCGCCAAGAGAAGAGGATGGCGAGGAAAAGCCCGAAAAACTTGCTCAAGATCTTCGCGGCCACGACGCCCCAGATGCCGAAGGGCGCGATGAGCGCCAAGAGCAGCACGATGTTGGCCGCCGGGCCGATGAGCCCGAGGGCGTAACGGCTGCGGATGTCCTGATGGGCCGTCAGGAACGCCATCGGCAGGTGCGCGGCGCCGATCGGGATCTGCGCCGCGAGCAGCGCGATCGCGTACGGCACCGCGTCCTGATAGGCGGGAAACAGGAGGCCGTAGGCGAACGGGGCGAGCCCCGCCGCCGCCGCGGTCACCAGGACGAGGATGAGGGCTACGATGGCTGTCTTGCGCAGGAGCGCCTTGAAGGATCCTTGCGGCGTCCGCGCCGCGAACTTCGGGATCGCGAGCGTCCGGAGATGCGAGAAGACGGCGTCGACCTGATCGGGCAAGGCTTGGGCCAGCGCGTAGACCGCCGTCGGCGCGGCACCGAGCGTCTGGAAGATGACGATCTTGTCGAAGTTCGCTGCGAAGGCCCCGAGCGCGTTCACGAGGCTCACATGCTTGCCGTAGCGCAGGGCTCCGGGTTCGACGGAATCGTTCTTCACTCGGGTGCGCAGGACGAGGCGGTAGGCCGCATAGGTCGTCACGGCCATCGCGCCCATGAAGACGGACACGAGCGCGGCCGGGTGGTCAGGGAAGAACCGGAGCGCCGCGATGAGCGCGACGGCCGGTACGAGCGCGCGCGCCGCGCTATATCTCGCGGAAACCTGGAACAGCCGCTTGCCGGCCAGGAACGGCCCGTACAGGACGGCGCTGTGCGTCATCGGCAAGAACGCCGCGATGCTCACCAGCGCGGCGCCGAGCATGGCGTTTCCGCGCCAGAAGTACCAAACGGCGCCCGCGAAGGCGACGGCCGAGATCGCCAGGTTCCAACGGAAGGCGCGGCGGACGAACATCCGGAGCGTGCCGTCGTTGCCGCGCGCGGCCGCGCCCATGAGCGCTTCGCCGAGTCCGGTGAGCGTGAAGCCCGCGAGCGTGCCGGCGATCGCCATGAGATACTTGTACGAGCCGTAGGTCTCTTTGGGCGCGAGGTTGGCGAAGGCGACGACGACGGCCAAGGAGGCCAGCGTCCCGACGACCGATCCGGACGACAGCCAGAAGCCGCCCTTAGCGGCATAGAGCATGTCGGTCCCGGTCACGCGTTGGAGGCGCGACAGCCATCCACGGATAAGGTTTTTCAGCCGCGGAATCATGGGACCAGCTTACCACGACCGAACGCTTTTGGCGGTTTCGGTCCGGGGCGCTATCATGAGGCATATGCATCTGTTCTCGCGCCCGTCATCCTGGATCCGGAAGCTCCGCAAGAGTCTCTACCTCCGGTTCGCATACGACCGCGCCGCCATCGATGCGGAAGAGGATCGCAAGCTCGCGGGCTTCGGCGACATCCAGGCGGCGACCCGGAAGCTCGACTCCGTCTTGGCCGCGTGCGGGCGCGGACCCTACGATCCGGACAGGGACAGCGTCCACCTGCTGCTCTGGAGCCTGCTCTCTCTCCGGCATCCTGCGCGCCGGATTCTCGAAATCGGCACCTTCGAAGGTGAAGGGACGCGTCTCTTGGCGCGACTCTTCCCATCGGCGGACATCACGACGGTGGAACTTCCGGACGACGATCCGCTCTTCCGCACCTTCTACCGCCGTTCCACCGAAGCAGAGCGTGAAGCGTTCCGGATCAAGCAATCCAGGAACCTCGACTTTCCCAACATCCGTCTGCTTAAGGCCAACTCCTTCTTCCTGCCCGCGCTGGCGCACGGGCCGTTCGACCTCATTTGGGTCGACGGCGGCCACCTGTATCCTGAAGTCGCGTGGGATATCTGCAATGCGTGGCATCTGGCCGCTCCAGGCGGCGTCATCCTGTTCGATGATGTGCTTCCTGATGCGGAAGCGCGGAAGACCGATCTCATTTCGCCGGAGTCGTTCGAGGCGCTCGAGTACCTTCGCGCCCGCGTTCCAGGCTTGGCGATTCCGATGTTCCTGAAACGGCGCTTCCCGTTCCGCGGCGATACCCTGAAGAGGACTTGCGTCGCCGCGCTCATCAAACCCCTCGATGCTTGATATGGAGTATCTCGATTGGAAAACGCTCGACGCCATCGATGCCGCGCGGTTCCGCGCGGCGGAACCGTTTCCTTGGGTCAATCCGGCGCGAGCGCTGACGGAGGAAGGGAGGTCCGCATTACTGGCCGAAATGCCCGATCACCGCCTCTTCACGGCGACATTCGGGATGGAGCGTGCGTATGGACAGAAGCCGCATGACCGCTATGAGCTCCGGTATCGACCCGATCTCCCGTTGCCCGAGGCCTGGCGGGGGTTCATCGCCGAGCTCTCGGGAAAGCGCTACATGCATTTCGTCAGACGCCTGTTCGGTCGCAGGGATCTTTCCTTGCGCTTCGAATGGCAGACGGCCGGTCGGGGCTGTTCGGTCTCGCCGCATTGCGACGGCCTCCGCAAGGTCGGGGCTCAGCTCTTCTACCTGAACGATGAAGAGGATTGGGATCCTGCGTGGGGAGGAGCGACGCTCATCCTCGACGACGAGGGGAAATTCGATCATCGCTCCGCGCCTGATTTTGACGACTTCCCTCGGGCATACGCCGCGGAATCCATCGGCAACCGTAGCCTCATCTTCGCTCGCGGCGACCACTCGTGGCACGCCGTGCGCCCCCTGACATGTCCAGAAGGGAAGATGCGCCGCCTCTTCACCGCCGTCATCGAGCGGAAGATGCCGTTGCGTACTCGCATCAAGGAGAGGTTGTTCTCCGCGGTCGGCAGCTTGAGGATCCGGTGAGGCGCGCGTCTTGACACCCCTGGCCCGTCCCGCCCCCCGGTGGTAAAATCCGCCCATCGGTTTTTTATCCCCACGCCCCATGCCCAGCCTCCAGGAAGTCCACGCGCGTTTGCGCGCCAAGAAACGCGAGAAAAGCGAGATCCAGAAGGCCTTCAAGGACGAGCTCGTCAACAACCCTCGCTACCAGCAGATCTCCGAACAGCTGAAGACGCTGAGGGAGGAGAAGAAGTCGATCGAGAACCAGGCTTGGGCCGCGGCGTCCACCGACGCCGAGAAGCTCGACCTCTTGAGCCTCGACATCACAGCCGACAAGGAACTGCTCTCCGACATCGCGCTCAACATGTACACGAAAGGGGAGACGGTCGAGGTGATCGACGAGCATAACACGCGCTGGGTCCCGGCCTTTTCCGTGAACTTTAAGAAAGACGACGAACAGCAGGAGGAGCGTTCGTCGACCAAACCCGCCGAAGCCCTCGAGCCGGACTTCGCGGCCTAACCGATCCTCCGTATGGACGAAAAGATGATCCAGAAGCTGAACACGGCCATCTCGGCCGTCTTCATCGTCGCCGCCGTCGTGCTCTTCGCCGCGGCGCTCAAGAACCGCGAGAAGTCCGAGGAACCCCAGGAAGAGGCTTCCGAAACTCCGGCCGCCGTGGAGAGCGCCACGCAGGCGTACGACGACCTCGACGGCATGACGCGCCTCGAGCTCGCCGAGGATTTCGCGAGCTGGACGCCCGGCGCGGCCCTCGAGGACGAGAAGACGCTCGGCGGCTCGCTGGCCGTCACCGGCCGGGTCGCGAAAGCGTACCTGGCGGTCAAGGCTTCCCTCGACGGCAAGCCGCTCACCAAGTACGAGAGCGTCTTCGTGAAGTTCAACGACGAGGGCGGGCACCTGTTCCGCCCGATGAGCCTCGAGACGCCGGAGGACGCCGCCACCACGAGCCTGCTCTACGACCTCTCCGGCGTTCCGGTCCTGCCGAGCGTCCCGTACGACGAGACGCGCGCTCCGGAGACGGCGGATCTGCGCGCGACCCTCGAAGACGGCAGGACCGTGAAGCTCACCGCCTTCATCTCGTCGCTGCGCCCCGCGCTCATCGAAGAGCTGTCGATCGCGTATGTCTGCGCCGAAGGCTCCGACTGCGCCATCGCGCTCAAATAAGACAGTGGATAACACGGCCTAGACGCACCGGCGCCTGGGCCGTATTGTTTTCGCGTTCCATCGCACGCACGCGAGGAGGTACAAGATGGATTCCCAGACGCACCTTGAAAAGCGCCTCGCGCACGCCGTGGCCCGCTTCCGCCGCTTCCGCCGGAACAATCCGCGCCTGCGCCCGTTCGGCGTCGAGCTGTTCGGGACCCCGAAGTCCGGCAAGTCCACCATGGCCGAGGCCATCGAGCACACGCTGAAGCGCAGCGACTGGATCGTCACCGCGCGCCCCGAAGGCGCGACGGTCGTCGATCGCATCAAGCGCGACACGCCGCACTACAACTTCGAGACCTGCCGCTACGCGCTCTCGGAGATCGCCCAGCGCATGGACAGCGAGTTCGACCTCGTCGTCCTCGACCGCGGCCTGATGGACGGCATGGTCTGGATGGGCTACTGGCTCGCCAAGGGCAAGCTGTCCAAGTCGGATCACGACGCCGCGCTGGCGTTCTACGGCATGGAGGTCATGCGCGACCAGTTCGACCTGCATGTCTGCCTGGTCTGCGACCCGAAGGTCGCCATGGAGCGCGAGCTCGCCCGCTCGCTCTCGAAGAAGGACGGCGAGACGATGAACCTCAAGTCGCTCACGCTGCTGCGCGGCATCCACGACGACCTGTGGACCCGCCTCGGCGCCGGCGAGGATCCGCGCATGGCCTTCCACGATTCCTCCAAGGAACGCCCGGAAGAGACCGCGCACGCCGTGCTCGCCAAGCTGGCCGACGCCTGTGAGCGCCGCCTCGAGACCCTCATGTGACCCGCGACGCCTCGCGGGTTTTTTCTTCCGATGCTATTTTGGAACCATGACCCCCCTCCGCTTCGGCATCGATTTCGACGGCGTCATCGTCGACCACCGCGCGCACAAGCTGCGCCTGGCGGGGGAGTTGGGCGTGGCGCTCGAACCGTGGCAGACCAACACGAATCTCCTGCACGCCTACATGCCGGACGACGCCGCGTATCGCAAGCTTCAGGAACCGCTCTACGGCCACCTGACGGTCCAGGCGCCGGCGATTCCCGGCGCGCTCGAAGGGCTCGCCCGCCTGCCCGGGGAGGCGTATGTCATCTCGGCCCGCCGTCCGGGCAACGAAGTCTCCGCGCTTGAGTGGATGGCAAAGAACGGCCTGCACGACATCATCCCGCGCGAGCGCGTCATCTTCTGCGAGAGCGGCCGCGACAAGCGCGCGCACTGCGAGCGCCTCGGCATCTCGATGTTCCTCGACGACAAGCTTTCGTACCTCGGGCATCTTCCCGAGACGCTGTCGCGCGTCCTCTTCGACGACGACGGCATCGCGCACCGTCTCGCGCTTCCCTCCGACATCCGCGTGGCGACGGATTGGCAGGCCTTCCTCGCGCTCGCCGAGGCGCACGCGTTCCGGCCCGCGTAAAAAAAGATCCCGACGAGGTCGGGATCAGGAGGTCTTGGCGGCGCGCGCCGCCTTGCGGTCGGACAGCTTCAGCGCGACGAGCCCGAGGACGAGCGCGCCGCCGCCGAAGGCGAACGGCGCCCAGGACGGCGCGTAGAGCAGGGCGGGGAAGGCCGCCGCCAGCGCGAGGCAGGGGAGCAGGAGCAGCCACTGCCGCTTCCGGAGGATCGACAGCAGGCCGTACAGGCCGAGCACGCCGCCTGCGATGGCGGCGCCGCCGAGGGCGACATACCGGCCGACCTCCTGCCCGCGGGCGGAGAAGTCGGAGGCGAAGACGATCCAGTCGTTGCGGCTGATGCCGAGGCCGGTCGCGATGGCGGTGCCCATGACCGCCGCCAGCACCCAGAAGACGAAGAACAGGTTCTTGAGGCCCTTGCCGTACTTCTTGCCGATGTCAGGGATCTTGATGTCCTTCGGATCCTTCATGACGCTCCTTTCGCGCGGGCGTGCGCTCCGGACACCCTAGGCCCCGTCGGCGAAAATGTCAATTCTTCGCGCCTTTCGGCCTGCGTTGCCTTTTTTCGAGGGCTTCTCTATACTTCCTCCGTACTTGTGGATAGTCCGACGCTTCGGATCCGATTTGAACCGACTTTTCCCGTATGACACAACGCTCCGGCCGGTCGTTTTTTTACTACATCTCGCTCCCGTTCGCCTGGATCGGCAGGGGATTGGCACGCCTCATGAAACCCACCCAGCGCGGCAAGGTCCGCTGGGCGGTTTTCGCCGTGCTCGCGCTCACGGCGCTTTCGGGCTTCCTCGCGTATCCGCAGGCCTGGAACCGCGGCGCGGACTTCTACAACGCGCAGGTCGTCGACAAGCTCGGCCTCCCGGGCGCCTTGAAGCTCCCGCACTACTGGAATGTGCCCTACAAGCTCGGGCTCGACCTGCAGGGCGGCACGCATCTCGTCTACGAGGCGGACACGAAGGACATCCCGGAGAGCGAGCGCCCCGACGCCCTTGAAGGCGTCCGCGATGTCATCGAGCGCCGCGTCAACGCCTTCGGCGTCGCCGAGCCCACCGTGCTGACCAACAAGTCGGGCGAGCGCTGGCGCATCATCGTCGAGCTGGCCGGCGTCCGCGATGTCCGCGACGCCATCCGCATGATCGGCGAGACGCCCATCCTCGAGTTCAAGGAAGAGAACCCGGTCGAACAGATTCCGCTCACCGACGAGGAACAGAAGGAGCTCGACGCGTTGAACGCGGAAGTCCGCGCCAAGGCGAACGAGGAACTGAAGAAGGTCCAGTCCGGCGCGGAAGGCGTCACCTGGGAGAACCTCGGACTCGTCAGCGAAGAGATGGCGCCGGAACTTTGGAAGTGGGCGGACGCGCGTCCGAACGCCCGTGCGCCGCAAGTCGCCGAGACGAGCGACGCCTGGAATGTCATCCGCGTGAACGCGCGCGACGCCGAGGAGAAGGAGGTCTTGGCCAGCCACATCCTCATCTGCTTCGAGGGCGCGACAGGCTGCGAGGAGCCGCTCACCAAGGAGCAGGCGCTCCAGCAGCTCACGGACCTCCGTGCCGAACTGACGCCCGCCAACTTCGCCGAGAAGGCCAAGCTGTACTCGACCGACCCCTCGGCGCAGGTGAACTCCGGCGATCTCGGATGGTTCCGGAAGGAATCGATGGTCGAGGAATTCTCCGTGGCCGCCTTCGCGCTGGCGAAGGGCGCGATTTCCGAACCGGTCGAGACGGCCTTCGGTTACCACCTCATCTACAAGGCTGACGAGCGCCCGCTGGTCCGCTACGACATCGACACCATCACCTTCCCGAAGGCGTCCGTCCTCGATGTCCGTCCCGACGCCGAGCCTTGGAAGAACACCGGCCTCTCCGGCAAGCATGTCCGCCGCGCCATGGTCGAGTTCGATCAGACGACGGGCCAGCCGATGGTCACGCTCACCTTCAATGACGAGGGGCGCGAGCTCTTCGCGTCCATCACCAAGGCCAATGTCGGCAAGCTCGTCGCCATCTATCTCGACGGCGAACCCATCTCCATCCCGCGCGTCCAGCAGGAGATTCCCGACGGCACGGCCGTCATCTCCGGCGACTTCGACTTCCAGGAGGCCAAGCTCCTGGCCCAGCGCCTGAACGCCGGCGCCCTGCCGGTCCCGATCCAGCTGCTCTCCCAGCAGACCATCGGCGCCTCCCTCGGCCAGGACTCGCTCGCCAAGAGCCTCGATGCCGGCATGATCGGCTTCCTCGCGGTCGTCCTCTTCATGATCCTGTACTACCGCCTGCCGGGCCTCGTGGCCTCGGTCGCGCTCGTGATGTACACGGCCTTCCTGCTCGCCGTCTTCAAGCTCTGGGGCGTCACCCTCACGCTCTCCGGCGTCGCGGGCGTCATCCTCTCGATCGGCATGGCGGTCGACGCCAACATCCTGATCTTCGAGCGCATGAAAGAGGAGCTGAAGAACGGCCGGCCGCTCGATTCCGCCATCGCCGAAGGCTTCAAGCGCGCTTGGACATCGATCTACGACTCCAACATCTCGTCGCTCATCACCTGCGCCATCCTCTACACCTTCACCTCGAGCTCGGTCCGCGGCTTCGCGGTCACGCTGGCCGTCGGTATCGTCATCTCGATGTTCTCCGCCGTCACCGTGACGCGCAGCCTGCTGCGGCTCATCGCGCCGTGGACCGCCAAGCGCCTCTGGCTCTTCAAGTAATCGTATGCTGCCCATCACGCGCCACCGCCGCAAATACTACGCGCTCTCGACCCTCTTGGCGGGCCTGTCCCTGGCCGCTTGGCTGGTGTGGGGCCTCAAGCCCGGCATCGACTTCACGGGCGGATCCCTGCTCGAACTCGGTTTCACGGGCGAACGGCCGTCCGCCCAGGATGTCGTCCGCACCGCCGCCGAATCGATCGGCGGCCAGGAACCCTCGGCCCAGCCGCTGGGCGATGATGCCATCGTCCTGCGGATGCCGCCGCTCGACGAGGCCGCGCACCTGAAGCTCTCGGACGACCTCAAGGCCGCCTACGAGAAGGACGGCGCGGTCGTCGAAGAGCGCCGCTTCGAGTCGATCGGCCCCCTGATCGGCGAAGAGCTCCGCCGCAAGACCGTCTACGCCATCGTCGGCGCCATCCTCGCCATCGTGCTCTACATCACCTACGCCTTCCGCCGTGTCTCGCATCCGGTGGCGTCCTGGAAGTACGGCGCCTGCACGGTCGTCGCGCTCGGGCACGATGTGCTCATCCCGGTCGGCGTGTTCTCGGCGCTCGGGCACTTCTACGGCGTCGAAGTCGGCGCCTGGGTCGTGACGGCGCTCCTCACCGTGCTCGGCTTCTCCGTGCACGACACCATCGTCGTCTTCGACCGCATCCGCGAGAACCTCGCCCGCGCGCGCCGCGAGAGTTTCGAGGAGGTCGTGAACCGCAGCGTCAACGAGACGCTCGGCCGATCGATCAACACCTCGTTGACCACCCTGATCGTGCTCGCGGCCGTGTATGTCCTGGGCGGAGAGTCCATCCGGAACTTCGTCCTCACGATGATGATCGGCATCTCGGTCGGCGTCTACTCGTCGATTTTCGTGGCGAGCCCGCTCCTGGTCTCCTGGCACCTCAAAGAATCCGCAAAGCGCTGAAAACGGGGGACAGGACGCCCTTCCAATCGGGCCGAAAATATGCTACGCTTCCGTCGAATGCGGAAGCGTAGTTTTTTCCTGTGATCCTGCCCCAGATCGTCATCGACCTCTCCGGAGTCTACGGGCTGATGGACATGCCCACCCCAGACCTGCTCTGGACGATTTTCGTATACGGCGGCTGGATCCCGTTCGTCTGGGTCTTCTGGCAGGGTTTCAAGGGCATGTGGCTGAACTCGCGCCAGGCCAAGTACGCGCCGACCATCTCGTACATGCTGCTCTCGATCAGCATCCCGCGCATGAACGAGCAGAGCCCGAAGGCCGTCGAGCACATGTTCACGCACTTGGCGGGCACCTTCTCCACCCCGAACTTCAAGGAAAAGTGGTTCCAAGGGAAGTTCACGCCGTCGTTCTCGTTCGAATACGCGTCGATCGACGGCTATACCCAGTTCATCGTCCGGACGCCCGTGCAGTTCCGCGACCTGGTCGAGGCCTCCATCTATTCGCAGTATCCGGACGCCGAAGTCGTCGAGGTCCCCGACTACACCGCCGTCGTTCCGAAGAAATACCCCGACCCCGAATGGGATTGCTGGGGGACGGAATTCATCCTGGCCAAGCCGTCGGCGTATCCCATCCGCACCTTCACGGAATTCGAACACTCGCTCTCGCAGGAGCTGAAGGATCCGCTCTCGAGCCTGCTCGAGACGCTCTCGCGCCTCAAGAACGGCGAGCAGGTCTGGATCCAGATCCTCGTCACGCCGCGCGATCAGGACTGGACCAAGGAGTCCTTGGCCCTGACCGACAAGCTCAAGGGGCGCCCACCCAAGAAGAAGCCGACCCCGATGTGGCAGAAAGTCACGGAGGAGGGTTTCAGCATCGTCACGGCCGGCATCAGCCAGGTCGTGGGCGTCGGCGGGGACGGCGAAAAGAAACCGGAGAAGAAGGAGGACAACAAGGTCATGAACCTCTCGCCCGGCGAGAGGAAGATGCTCGAGCAGATCGAGATCAAGGCGTCGAAGATCGGGTTCGGCGTGAAGATCCGTTTCGTCTATGTCGGCAAGCGCAGCGTCTTCCGCAAGGGGCCGATGATCTCGATGGTCCGCGGCGCGCTCGGACTCTTCGGATCGACCGACGGCAACAGCCTCAAGAACTACGGGGCGGCGGCGCCGAAGACCGATTACTTCTGGCAGCGCTGGAGCGCGGATCAGAAGAAGACGACCATCATCAACCGCTATGCGAGCCGTTCGGGCGACGGCGCGCCCCGCTTCGTGCTGAATTCCGAGGAACTCGCCAGCCTTTGGCACTTCCCGCAGATCCTCATCAAGGCGCCGCTGCTCAAGAAGGTGGAATCGCGCAAGGTGGAGCCGCCGTTCTCGATCCCGCTCGCGCCTGCCGAGCCGCCTGAACCGAAGGAATGACCGCCATGCCAGTCCACAAGGCCGAGCCCTACAATCACGATCACGAGAACGAGGTCATCCCGTTCGCGGAGACGAACTTCCGCGGCGAGAACCGCAAGTTCGGCATCAAGACGGACGATCGCCGCCGCCATGTCTATGTGATCGGCAAGACCGGCATGGGCAAGACGACCTTGCTCGAGAATTTCGTGCTGTCCGACATCTATGCCGGACACGGCGTCTGCTATGTCGATCCGCACGGCGACACGGCCGACAAGATCCTGGACTTCATCCCGCCGTGGCGCATCAACGATGTCGTCCATTTCAATCCGGCGGACATGGAATTCCCGGTCGGCTTCAACATCCTCGAGATCGCCAACGAGAACCAGAAGCATCTCGTCGCCTCCGGCCTGATGGGCGTCTTCAAGAAGATCTGGCCGGATGTCTGGTCGGCCCGCATGGAGTACATCCTGCTGAACTGCGTGCTCGCGCTCCTCGACACGCCGGGATCGACCCTGCTCGGCATCAGCCGCATCCTGGCCGACAAGGACTTCCGCAAGAAGATCGTCGAGAACGTCAAGGACCCGGTCGTGAAGGGCTTCTGGGTCAACGAGTTCGCCAAGTACACCGACAAGTTCGCTTCGGAAGCCATCGCGCCGGTCCAGAACAAGGTCGGCCAGTTCCTGTCGAACACCATCATCCGCAACATCGTCGCCCAGCCGAAGTCGACGATCGATGTCCGCAAGATCATGGACGAGCGCAAGATCCTCATCGTCAACCTGTCCAAGGGCATGGTCGGAGAGGATTCCTCCAAGCTGCTCGGCGGCATGATCATCACGCGCCTCCAGCTCGCGGCCATGGAGCGCGTCGACATGCCCGAGGCGGAGCGCCAGGACTTCTACCTGTATGTCGACGAGTTCCAGAACTTCGCCACGGAGTCCTTCGCTAACATCCTCTCCGAAGCCCGAAAGTACCGCCTGGCGCTCATCACCGCCCACCAATACATCGAGCAGCTCGAGGAAGAGGTGGCGGCCGCCGTCTTCGGCAACGTCGGCACCATCATCTCGTTCCGCGTCGGCGCCGGGGACGCCGAGCACCTCGCGAAAGAATTCGCGCCGACTTTCGTGGAGGAGGACATCATCAACCTCGCCAAATACGAGATCTACCTGAAGCTGATGATCGACGGCGTGGCGTCGACGCCGTTTTCCGCGAAGACGCTCGGGCCGATCGCCAAGCGCATGGGCAGCCGCGAGAAGGTCATCGCCGTCTCGCGCGAACGCTATTCGCTCACGCGCGCCGACATCGAGGAGAAGGTCAACAAGTGGAGCGGCTTCGATGAGGAGACGGGCACCTTCGTGCCGAAGCCCGGCGCCGCGGCCGGCCCCGCCGCCGGTTCCCACGATCCGGAACGCCAGTACAAGGCGACCTGTTCGCGCTGCGGCAAGGAACTCAACCTGAAATTCCCTCCGGATCCCTCGCGTCCGTTCTATTGCAAGGAATGCCTCCCGCTCGCGAGGGCGGAAGCCGCCGCCGCGCCGAAACCGCCGCGGCCGAGTCCGCCTCCGGCGCCTCGGACGCCCGCGCCGCCGAAATCCGCGCCCGCGCCGCGCGCCGAGACGCCGAAATCCGCGCCTCCGGCCCGCCCGCCCGCGCCGCATCCGCCGAGACCGGAACGGCCGCCGGCCGCTCCGGCCCCGAAACCTGCCCCGAAACCGGAACGGCCGCCGGCCCCGCCGCCGCCGAAACCCGGCATGTTCGGCGGAAAGATCCGCATCGTGAAGGAGGCGGACGAGTCGGATGTCATCCTCGCTCCGAAGAAGGCGGACGAGCCCGCGGCGCCCCCCGGCCCGGAACCTCCGAAGCCCGCGGTCGAGACCCCTCCGCCCCCGAAACCGCCTGCGCCCGCCCCGCGCGAACCGAAAACGCTCGGTCCGGGAGAGTCCATCCGATTCGACGACGATCAAACCCCGTAATGGCGGGGTTTTTTCGGTGCCAGGCTCGACAAACGGTAAGTTTTTCGCTGTACTGGCGTCTTAACCAGTGAAGACACCGAATCGTGGAACGGATCAAGGAAGCGATGCTTCTGGCCAGAATCCAATCCGGGGACGGGGCGGCGTTCATCGAAGCGTACGATCTTTTCGCGCCGAAACTCTACCGGCACGCCCTGTTCCGTACGAGCTCGCCGGAAGTCGCGGACGACATCGCCAGCGAGACCTTCACGCGCGCCTGGGAGATCGTCCGCGAGAAGGCTTCCGAAATCCGGCACCTGAAAGCCTTCCTCTATCGCATCGCGGACAACCTCATCATCGACCACTATCGGAAGAACGCCCGCGCCGCCGTGCCGATCAGCGAGGAGATCGAGGAGACGCTCCGCGCGCCGGGCGATCCGCACGAGCGCGTCGACCGGATGCTGGCGGGGGAGAAGATGGCCGGCCTCCTCGCGAAACTGAAGCCGGAGACCCGCGACCTGCTCGTCATGCGCTACATCGACGACCTGCCCATCGAGCATATCGCCGAAGCGACCGGCAAGAAGAAGAACGCGATCTATGTGGCCCTGCACAGGGCCGTCAAGGAACTCAAGGAACTATGCGCTGGATCGACATCCGACAACTGAAGAACCTCCGCCGCTTCCCGGTGCCGCCCGAGGTCCTCGCGGCCGGACGCGTGAAGCTGATCGCGGTGATCGACGCCTCCCCGATGCGCCGCCGCCCTTCGGCGTGGTTCATGTCGGCCGCCTGGCGTCCGGTCATGGCCGTGATGGTCGTGGTCGTCGTCGCGACGGGCGGCGGCACCTTCGCCGCCGCGCATGAGGCGCTGCCCGGCGACCGCCTGTATGTCCTGAAGCTCGCGACGGAAGAGGTCCGCGAACGGCTGTCGTTCTCTCCGGAGCGTCGCTTCGCCGTCCAGGCCGCGCACGCGTCCCGGAGGCTCGAAGAGACGGAGCGGCTTCTCGGCCGCGAGGGGCTCGTGGCCTCGGAGCGCGTCACGCGCGTCCGCGCCGCGATGGACCTGTATGAAGGCCACCTTTTCGCCATGAACGAGATCGTCGTCCGGTTCGAGGCGGACGCGGAGAAGCCGGAGAAGGGGAAGAAGGCGATCACGGCCGCCGAGCGCACGCTCGACCGCCATGTGCGCCTCATCGAATCGGCGACGCGCGCCGAGCCGTACGCCGCCTCGCTGATGCTGGCGCCTATCGGCGACGCGCTCGAGATGGAATCCGATCTCTTCGCGGCGATTCCCGCGGACGACGGCGGCACGGACGACGGCCGCGAGCGCCGCAGCAAGGATCGCGCCAAGCGCATCGAAGACAGCCTGAAGCGTTTCCGCGCGGAGATCGAGGAGCGCCGCGCGCGGGAATCGCGCGACGAGGAACGCGAAGACGACGACCGCGCCGGCGGCGAGGTTCGCGACCGCGATGAAGACGGCGGCGACGGAGCGGACATGCGCTTCGAGACGCGCTTCGAAACCCCTCTTGAAATCAAGCTCGAAATCTGATATACTGGTTCCGGTATGTCGCCGGAACCGCTCGTTACGAACCTGGAAGGACGGCTCGCGTGGCGCACCGCCATCGCCGCCGTTTTCGCGGTTTCAGCGCTCGGTTTCGCCGTCCCCGGAAGGGCGGCGGAGCCGAGCGCTTTCGATCATGACGGCGACGGGTACGATGACGCGACGGAGATCGCCAACGGCTGGTCGCCGTACGGTCTCGGCCGCCTGCACGAGAACGACGCCGACGGGGACGGCCTGTCGGACGGCCGCGAGCTCGAGATCGGCACGGATCCGCTCCGCGCGGACACCGACGGCGACGGATATGACGACGGCACGGAAGTCGCGAACGGCTACGATCCGCTCGACGCCGATCCGACGAAGCTGAAGAAGCGGGTCGTCGTCTCGCTCGCCGCGCAGGAGCTGACCGCCTACCTCGGCCACATCCCCGTGGCGACGCACGCCGTGTCGACGGGACGCCCCGGCAGCCCGACGCCGCTCGGCACCTACGCCATCCTCGACAAGATCCCGCGCGCCTGGTCGGCCTCGGCGAAGCTCTGGATGCCGTATTGGATGCCGTTCATCGGCACGAAATACGGCCTGCACGAGCTGCCCGAATGGCCGGGCGGCAAGAAGGAGGGCGAGGACTCGCTCGGCCAGCCGGTCTCCGGGGGCTGCATCCGGCTCGGCGTCGGCGCGGCCGAAGAGCTCTACGAATGGGCCGAGGTCGGTACGGAGGTCGTGATCCGGGAAAGCTGAACGCCGGAAGCCGAACGGGCTTTCGGCTTTTGTTTTCCGGAGACTTCCGTTACCCTGAAAAGGTATGTACGAGCTCCGCGACCCCATCCACCAGACCGTCGAGTTCGACGAGGACGAGAAGGCGGTCATCGACCACCCCGTCTTCCAGCGCATGCGCTATGTGCGCCAGCTCGGGTTGTCGTACCTGGTCTACCCCGGCGCGGCGCACGACCGCTTCAGCCATATGCTCGGCGCGATGCATATCGCCGGCCGCGTCTGGGATAACATCGCCAAGGTGAGCCGCGAGACGCTCTCCGAGATGTTCGCGCCCGCCGACATCAGGTACTTCCGCCGCATCCTCCGGTTCGCCGCCCTGCTGCACGACGTCGGCCACGCCCCGTTCTCGCACGCCTCCGAACAGCTGATGCCGAAATTCGGCGCGTTGGAAGTCGAGAAGTCCTGGTACAAGGAATACGACCCGAAACGCACCGCCGAGCATGAGGACTATTCCGTGATGATGATCGGCGCGCTCGGGAAGGACCCGAGGACGCCGCTCTCGATCGAGGAGGCGCAGGATATCGCCTCGCTCCTGCATCACGGCGTGAAGCCCTCGTCCGCCTGGCGCGAGCGCTTCTCCGGCAAGCGCGCCGCCGTGCACGACCTCTTGAGCTCGCTCATCTCCGGCGAGCTCGATGTCGACCGCATGGACTACCTCCTGCGCGACGCCCACTACACCGGCGTCGCCTACGGCTTCTACGACATGGACCACCTGGTCAGGAACCTCGGCGTCGCGTTCCTGAACGGCCGCCCGATGCTCACCATCGACTCGACGGCCATGCGCGCGTTCGAGGACTTCCTGCTGGCGCGCTACCACATGTTCCTGCAGGTCTACCACCACAAGACCACCAACGGCTTCGACCACTTCCTGAAGCAGGCGTTCGGGAAGCGGGAGGTCAGGATCGACATCCCCGGCACGGTCGAAGGCTATCTGCAGATGCGCGACAGCACCTACCTCGAGGCGCTCTTCGCCGCCGCGCGCGAACCCAAGAACGCCTGGTCGCGGCGCTTCGTCGACCGCAAGCCCGCCAAACGCGTCTTCACCGCCAGCGGCGACCATCCCGAGTCGCGCGAGACGATGAAGCGGCTCCGCGCCGCGCTCAAGAAGGCCGAAGTGCCGTTCTTCGCCATCCCCTCGCATCAATGCCTCGCGAAGCTCGACTCCTTCCGCAAGCGCTCCAAGCATCACGAGCCGCGGCTCTATG
>DYFX01000008.1:22593-26108 GCA_020724945.1 Candidatus Paceibacter sp. | reverse complement strand
CATCGCTGAACGCCGCCGAGTCGCCCACGCGCCACCGCACCTGCGCCTTGCTCGAGACCTTGTTCACGTTCTGCCCGCCCGGACCGGAGGAACGGGAGAAATCGAGCCGCAGTTCAGATTCGGGGATGGTGGGCGTAGCCATAACGGGTTCAGTGTACCAAAAACTCCCCTTTCGGGGAGTTTTCGTTCAGGCTTTCGCCCTGGCGGGTAGCCGGACTTACCATGGGTAAAAGGTACCCGATTTCCGCATGCTTGTCAACGCGGGCATGGACGCAGGGGGAATCGAACCCCAAAGCCAGAATGGTAAGTCCGGCCGCTCCACCAGGATGCGCTGCGCCCATGCGCGGGGGTCCTAGCAGAGGCGGGGTTTTTCGTGCAAGAGGTCCTGCCACAACCTACTAAATCAACGGCCTCCCCGTCATGTCCTGCGGCTGGGGAATCCCCATGATGCGGAGCACCGTGGGCGTGACATCCGAAAGCATGCCCACCGGGGGCGAGAGGCTCAAATCCCCTCCCACCATCTCCTGGGCTTCGCCGGCCATGCCTTCGAACTGGCGACCGACGACGATGAGCGGGACGGGGTAGGTCGAGTGTTCCTTGTCGATGGAGCCGGTCTGGAGGTTCACGACTTCCTCGGCGTTGCCGTGGTCGGCGGTGATGACCATCGCGCCGTCCTTGGCGAGCACGGCGTCCGCGATCTTGCCGACGCATTCGTCGACGACCTCGGCGGCCTTCTTGGTCGCTTCCAGATTGCCGGTATGGCCCACCATGTCCCCGTTGGCGAAATTCACGGCGATGAGGTCGTAGGTGCCGGCGTCGATCTCCTTCAGGATGCGGTCGGTGATCTCCCGCGCGGACATCTCCGGCTGCTGGTCGTACGACGGCACCTTGGGCGACGGCACGATGGCGCGGTCCTCGCCCGGGTACGGATCCTCCTTCATGCCGTTCAGGAAGAAGGTCACATGCGCGTACTTCTCCGTCTCGGCGATGTGGAGCTGCTTCATCCCCGCGTCGGAGACGACCTTGGCGAGGCAGGTGGAGATGGGCTGGGGCGGGAAGGCGACATCGGCGGGAAGATCCTTCTCGTATTCCGTCATCGTCACGAATTTCAGGTTCCGCATGTACGGCCGCTCGAACTTGTCGAAGCTCGGCAGGACGAAGGCCTTCGTCAGCTCGCGCGCGCGGTCCGGACGGAAGTTGAAGAAGATGACGGCGTCGCCATCCTTGATGCTGCCGACCGGCTGGCCGTTCTCCGTGATGACGGTCGGCACGAATTCCTCGTCGTAGACCTTGGCGTCGTAGGACGCCTTGATGGCGGCGATGGGGTCGGTGGCGGTCGCGTCGGATGCGCCGTCGACCATGGCGCGATAGGCCTTCTCGATGCGGTCCCATCGGTTGTCGCGATCCATCGCGTAGAAGCGCCCGGAGATCGAGGCGACCTTGCCGACGCCGTTCTGCTTCATCCGCTCCAGCGCGCGGCCGACGAAATCGACGCCGGCGTTGAAGGTGGTGTCGCGGCCGTCGAGGATGGCGTGGAGGTACAGTTCCTTCACGCCGCCGGCTTTCGCCATGTCGAGGAGCGCCAGCAGGTGCTCGAGCGAGGCGTGGACATTGCCGATGGAGGTGAGGCCGACGAGGTGCACCTTGCCGCCGTTCAGTTGCGCGTGCTCGAAGGCGCCGAGGATGACGGGATTCT
This sequence comes from Candidatus Paceibacter sp., assembly GCA_020724945.1. Lineage (GTDB taxonomy): Bacteria > Patescibacteriota > Patescibacteriia > SG8-24 > DYFX01 > DYFX01. The sequence continues at coordinate 24,412 of DYFX01000008.1, read as the reverse complement.
TCGCGAATTCGCCGCTCTGGATGGAGCGGTTGATGCGCGGAAGGCTCTGGTAGTAGACCTTGCCCGCGCCGATGGTGAGGTGGCCGACTTCCGAATTGCCCATCTCCCCCCACATCAGGCCGACCTCTTCGCCCGAGGCGAGGACGGTCATGGCCGGATATTTGGCGGCGAACTCGCGCAGGCGCGGCGTGTCGGCGAGCGTGAGCGCGTTGCCGGAATCCGGCGGAGCGACGCCCCAGCCGTCGAGGATGGCGAGTACGAGAGGTTTCCCCATAGTCCTCCCATGATATGCCGGTCTCGCCTTATTTTCAAGGTCGAAAAAACCGCTCGGTGAAGCGGTGCGTGTCAGCCGTTGCCGTCGATGAGGACGGACGCGGGCTGGGTCTCGAGCAGGGCGCCGATGGTCAGCGAGCCGGCGTCGTAGGCGGAGAGGGTCGCCGCGGTGAAGCGCCCGCCTTGCGGGTGCGCGAGCATCTGGCGCTCGTCCATGCCGGACTGGCCGAGGACTTCCGCCGGGTCGCGGATGATCTCCTCGATCGCGCCGCGCATCATCTTGAGCGCGCCGACCATCGTCTCGGCCATCGCCGCCGCCGGCAGCGGCAGCGAACCCTCCGGGAACGCCGCGAACATCTTGCCGACGAAGCCGGTCTCGAGCGAGTAGTCGAGCACGGCGAGCTTGGCCTCCATGAACGAGGCGGCGGTGACCTTCTTGTCCAGGTGCGGCGCGAGCCGCCGAGGCAGGTCGTCGACCATCTCCCGGAACACGGCTTGCGCCGCGGCCGGGATCTGCCCGGCGAAGACGGGGTCGGCGGTGAGGGCGTTCCAGATCTTCTGCGTATCCAATCCTTCGGGCATCGTTCCTCCTTTGAAGGTGCGTTCTCGTACCGAAGCGTTCTACGCGAAAAACCCGCCCCTGTCAAGGGCGGGTTTCAGTCCGCGAGCAGCGATCGGCCCGTCATCTCCTCCGGCGGGCGGATGCCCATGACATCCAGGATCGTGGGCGCCACATCGCCGAGCACGCCGCGCGGCAGTTCGCGGTAGCCCTTGAGCGCCTTGCTGGCGATGACGAACGGCACCGGGTTCACGCTGTGCTCCGTCTCGATGGCGCCGGTCGTGACATCGATCATCTCCTCCACATTGCCGTGGTCGGCGGTGACGATGAGCGTGCCGTCGAGCTCCCGCACGGCTTCCCAGAGGCGTCCGATGCAGCGGTCGATGACCTCGAGCGCGCGCACGGACGCGTCGAGGTTGCCCGTGTGCGAGACCATGTCGGCGTTCGCGTAGTTGAGGGCGGTGAAATGGTACTTCCCCGCGCGCAGCTTCTTGAGCACCGCGGTCGTGAGCTCCTCGGCCTTCATCTCCGGCGCCATGTCGTAGCGCGGGATCTTGAGCGACTCCACCTTGAGGCGCTCCTCTCCGAACTGCGTGTCGGCGTAGCCTCCGTTGAAGAAGAAGGTGATGTGCGAGAACTTCTCCGATTCGGCGGCATAGAGCTGCTTCTTCCCTTGCAGCACGGCCGGCAGGGCGTTCTTCACGTCGCGCCCCGGATAGGCCGTGAGCACATGCGGGAGGTCCGGACCGAAATCCGTCATGGCGGCGAAGCGCGTGTTGTCCGGCCAGCGCCGGCGTTTGAAGGCGCCCGGCACCCGCTCCTCGAAGTCATGCATCACGAGCGACTTGGTAAGCTGGCGCGCGCGATCGGAGCGCAAGTTGAAGAAAACGAAGACATCGTCGTCCTGCGCCATGGCCACCGGCTTCATCTCGCGGTCGACGATGACGGTCGGGATGATGAACTCGTCCGTCTCGCCGCGGTTGTAGG